>CALJDH010000316.1 GCA_938023895.1 uncultured Aliiroseovarius sp. | reverse complement strand
TTTTCGCGTGCGTCCATCTCGCCCATCACGACAAGCTGATTGCCGCGTCGGACAATCTGAACGCCCAGATGGCTTTCGATGTGAGTAAGGTTGCGATCAAACTCGCCGCACAGATCAATCAGCAGGCGGTTGTCTGGAAATTCCAGCAGCACTTCCGGGGTTACAGGGGTCTCGGGTGCTGCGGTCAGGTCTGCTATTCCCAAATGGGGTCTCCTGTCAGGTATATAGCCTGATGGTGCCAAGTGCGGACGGCGCGCGCAAGCCCCAACCGCAAATTGTCATGTGATTGTCATCTCGTTGCCTGCGCGGGCGGCTGTCTGCTTAATCCACAAGCTCGCCTGCCAGCGAGTTCGGGCCGCTGTCGGTGATCCGCACACGGCGAAGATCGCCAACGGCCGCGTCGCACTGCACGTGCACCGCATGCAGGTGATCGGACTTGCCGACCATCTGACCCTCAAGACGGCCTTTCTTTTCAAACAAAACGCCAACTTCTTGACCGACCATACTGTTCTGAATGGCGCGCTGCTGTTCGGTGATCAGCGCTTGCAAACGATAAAGCCGCTCTGACGCGACCGCGTCATCCACTAGCGCGCGCTCAGCAGCAGGTGTCCCGGGACGGGTCGAATATTTGAAGCTGAAGGCCTGCCCATAGTTCACTTCACGGATCAGGTTCATGGTGTCTTCGAAGTCCTGATCGTCTTCTTCCGGGAAGCCGACAATAAAGTCACCCGAGATCAGGATGTCGGGGCGCGCCTCGCGAATCCGCTCAATCAGACGCAGATAGCTTTCGGCCGTGTGGCTGCGGTTCATCCGCTTCAGGATCTTGTCCGAGCCCGACTGAACCGGCAGGTGCAGATAGGGCATCAGCTTTTTGCAGGTGCCATGCGCTTCGATCAGGTCGTCACCCATGTCATTGGGGTGCGAAGTGGTGAAGCGGATGCGCTCCAGCCCGTCGATCGCGTCCAGCGCCCAAATCAGTTTCGCCAGAGACCAGTCGCCATCCGGCCCAGCGCCGTGATAGGCGTTCACATTCTGACCCAAGAGGGTGATCTCGCGCACGCCTCGGTCCACCAGATCGCGCGCCTCGCGCAGGATGCGTTCGACCGGGCGGCTGACCTCGGCCCCGCGGGTATAGGGCACCACACAGAAGGCGCAGAACTTATCGCAGCCTTCCTGAACCGTCAGAAACGCCGCCGGCGCGCGCTTTGCTTTGGTGCCGCGCAGCTTGGGCAGATGTTCGAACTTGTCTTCCTCGGGGAAATCGGTGTCCAACGCCTTTTCACCCTTGGCCACCTGCTCCATCATCGTGGGCAGGCGGTGATAGGTCTGCGGACCAACCACCAGATCGACCATCGGCTGACGGCGCATAATCTCTTCACCCTCGGCCTGCGCAACACAGCCGGCAACACCGATCTTCAGATCCGGTTTCTCAGCCTTCAGGCCCTTGAAACGGCCAAGTTCGGAATAGACCTTCTCGGCAGCCTTTTCGCGAATGTGGCAGGTGTTCAGCAGGATCATATCCGCGTCATCTGGCGTCTCGGTCTGCTCATACCCGTCCGCGCCCAGCGCTTCGGCCATGCGTTCACTGTCATAGACGTTCATCTGGCAGCCATAGGTGCGGATGAAGAGTTTTTTCTTGTCGGACATGGCGCGTTTCCCAAGGTTTTTTGCAGCACAAGGTCAAGTTCCCGCCTGTTACAGCAAAGGGATCAGGCCCGCAACGCTTGCAAAACAGGTTGATTTCATGAAATTTCTGTCGGCAATCGGCAATAACCTGCAATCCAGCGGGACACATACTGGGGCACACCATGCGGTACAGCGACCTTAATCAGTTCCTTCAGTCCTCAGGCAAGGTGTTGGCCAAGGGACCCATCGCGATGATTTTCGTCGAAGATCTGGTCGAGGTCGAAAGCACCATTCGACACCACCAGAACGCAGGCTTCCGGTCGGTTTTGGTCTTTGCCCCCGATGCGTTGGACCTGCCGGAGGAACTAGAAAAATCCATTCATCGCATCAGCTTCGATGCCACCGCGGCGGCTGTCGTGGACGCCGTCAATCAGGTGATCGAAGCTGCCCCCGGCACGTGGCTTTATTACTGTTTCAACGCCGAATACCTGTTCCATCCGTTCTGCGAATCCCGCACCGTGGGCGAGCTGTTGGCCTTCCAAACGGAAGAGCGCCGCGATGCGGTGCTGAGCTATGTGGTGGATCTGTATGCCGACGATCTGGGCCAGTTCCCGAACGCGGTGTCGCTGGATCACGCCTGCTTGGACAAGTCCGGCTATTACGCGCATGGGCGCAAAGGTCCGGATGGCGACCCGCGGGACCGACAACTGGATTTCTTCGGCGGTCTGCGCTGGCGATTCGAAGAGCACGTCCCGGCAAACGGCCACAAGATCGACCGCGTGTCCCTGTTCAAGGCCAAGCCCGGCCTGAAACTACGCCCAAACCACACGTTCAATGACGAGGAATACAACACCTATTCCTGCCCCTGGCACCACAACATCACCGTCGCCGTCGCCAGCTTCCGCACCGCCAAGGCGCTGAAAACGAATGCCGGGTCAAAGCACGACGTTCACAGCTTCAACTGGCACAACACCACGAAGTTCCAGTGGAATTCACAGCAGCTTCTGGATTTGGGGCTGATGGAACCGGGGCAGTGGTTCTAGCCGACGTTTCCATTCGGCGCATCTTTCGTTAAACACACCTATCCGACACACGAGCACCCGCTGCGTTACGCCTCGGCCTCGTCCATTCATTCCCAGACATCACGAGGTTCCTATGACCGAAGTCACGCAAGGCGCGAAGGTGCGCATTCACTATACTGGCACGCTGGAAGACGGCAGCGTTTTCGACAGCTCTGAAGGCCGCGATCCGCTGGAGTTCGAAGTCGGCTCGGGCATGATTATTCCCGGTCTCGACAAAGCCCTGCCCGGCATGAAGGTCGGCGACAAGAAGAAGGTGTCGATCGTCCCGGAAGAGGCCTATGGCCCGCGTCATGACGAAGCCATTCTGGAAGTGCCGCGTGCTGACATTCCTGCTGAGATCCCTCTGGAAGTTGGCATTCAGCTGCAGATGAGCGGCCCGCAGGGTCAGCCAGTGCCGGTCACCGTCACCAACCTGACCGACGACACCGTCACGCTGGACGCAAACCACGCGCTGGCAGGCAAGACCTTGATTTTTGATTTCGAGGTTGTTGGCATCGGCTAACGCCTTTGACGCATCAATAGCCGCGCGCAAGGGCGCGCGGCTTTCCGGGGCTTTGCCCCCTGTGACCCTTCGGGCCACATTCCCCCAGGATACTTAAAACAAGAAAAAGCGCTGTGAGATCAGCTGCGGCGCAGACGGATCACCACGTCGACCTTGGCAATTTCGGCCCCTTCAGGCGCTTTCGGAAGTTGTGCGATCTTCAGATCTTTGTCCGGCGCATCCATCAGCTCTTCGGTATCTTCCCAGAAGAAATGCGGGTGGTTGGTAACGTTCGTGTCGAAATAGCTGCGCGCGCCGTTCACGGTGATCTCGCGCAGAAGGCCTGCGTCTGAGAAGACCCGCAGCGTATTATAGACCGTCGCAAGCGAAACTTTATCCGCACCATCGCGCGTCGCCTCATACAGGCTTTCGGCGGTGACGTGGCGATGCTTGCCATCACCAATCAGCAGATGCGCCAAGGCCAGACGCTGTCGCGTCGGGCGCAGTCCAGCGCTGGACAACCAATCGGCTTCGGTCTGTCGTTTTTCCTGCATCATGATCCGGCTCTTCTGAAATCAAACGGATGTTTCCAAGCGAATATAAGGGCTCTGTGCGGCAAGCGCCAATAAAAACTGGTCTTCGCGCTTCAGATCATCCCTGCGATCCCTCACCTGCCCTTGCGTCGGGCTTTGCCCGGGTGCTAGAGGGTGGTGGACTGAAAACACACAAGATATGGGGCGAAGATGGCGGACTATCCCACAAGCTTTGGCAAGGAAGACCTTTTGAAATGCGCAGCGGGCGAGCTGTTTGGCCCCGGCAATGCGCAGCTTCCGGCCCCGCCGATGCTGATGATGGACCGCATCACCGAGATCTCGGCCGATGGTGGTGCACACGGAAAAGGCCACATTCTGGCCGAGTTCGACATCACCCCCGACCTGTGGTTCTTCGACTGCCACTTCCCCGGCAACCCGATCATGCCCGGCTGTCTGGGTCTGGATGGTCTGTGGCAGCTGACCGGCTTTAACCTTGGTTGGCGCGGCTGGCAGGGGCGCGGCTATGCGCTGGGTGTGGGCGAAGTGAAGCTGACCGGTATGGTCCGCCCAGACCGCAAGATGCTGACCTATAAGATCGACTTCACCAAAGCGATCCAGACCCGCCGCCTGACCATGGGCGTGGCCGACGGCATTGTGGAAGCTGATGGAGAAGTGATCTATCAAGTGAAAGACATGAAGGTTGCATTGAGCGAGAGCTGACCCCACCTAGAATGTCCACAAAGCAGGCAACTCCGCCTGTGTGAGCATCAAGGGATCAGAAATGACCGCAGCAACCCTGTTCGTCGGACTTCTGTCTGCATTCTTCCTTTTTGCCAGCTCTATCAAAATACTGGGCTGGCAAAAAAAGATCTTCGAGATTCAGCTTGGCATGTTCCAAAGCTATGGGCTGAACCGGCAGATCATGGCATTGGTTGGATGTGTCGAACTTTTCGGCGCAATCGCAATTTGGTTCCAAACCTCTTGGCTTGGCCCACTTGGAGCCTTGGCACTCCTAGGTACTTCGCTTGGCGCCATTGCCTGTCATCTGATTTTTGACAGCTGGAAAGACGGTGTGCCTGCGATGATCACAGCAACACTTTCTGCCTTTGTCTTGTGGTCAGGCCTCGACAAACTTTTGGGTTTGATTGGCTAACATCCTAGCCGGGCGGTCAAGTGTGCTTGCACCTGCCCGCATCACTGGCGTAGACAGTGAATGACCAAAGAAGGGGGACTGCATGCGTCGTGTCGTCGTTACGGGTCTGGGCATTGTCTCGGCCATCGGGAACAACAAGGACGAGGTTCTGGCCTCGCTCAAGGCTGGCAAGTCCGGCATCACCGCCAATCAAGACATGGTTGACCATGGCTTCCGCAGCCAGATCGCTGGCATGCCGGACATCGACATCAAAGAACATGTGGACAAGCGTACGCTTCGTTTCATGGGACCTGGTGCGGCCTATGCGCATATCGCGATGAGCCAGGCGATCGAAGATGCAGGTCTTGGTGAAGATGACGTGGTGAACCCGCGCACCGGCCTTGTGGCTGGTTCGGGCGGTCCGTCGACCAGCGCGATGTTCGCAGCCCACCAGACCGCGCTGAAATCCGGCGCGACCAAACGGATCGGGCCGTTCGCGGTTCCGAAATGCATGGGCTCGACGATTTCTGCGAACCTTGCGACCGCTTTCAAGATCAAGGGCATCAACTATTCGATCACCTCGGCCTGCTCGACGTCTTTGCACTGCATCGGCAACGCGGCCGAGCAAATCATGATGGGCAAGCAGGACGTGATGTTCGCGGGCGGCGGGGAAGAGCTGGATTGGACTCTGTCCTGTCTCTTTGACGCGATGGGCGCGATGTCGTCCAAGTATAACGACACGCCCGAGAAAGCCTCGCGCGCGTTCGATGCCGACCGCGACGGGTTCGTGATCGGCGGCGGCGGTGCCATTTTGGTGCTGGAAGATCTTGAACACGCGAAAGCACGTGGTGCAAAGATTTACGCTGAAGTCACTGGCTATGGCGCGACCTCGGACGGTCACGACATGGTGGCCCCGTCCGGCGAAGGCGGGGAACGCGCCATGCGTCTGGCGATGGACATGCTGCCGGAAGGCCGCAAGGTCGGCTACATCAACGCCCACGGCACCTCGACCCCGGTGGGCGACGTGGGCGAGGTGGAAGCCGTGCGCCGCGTCTTTGGCGAAGGTTCGACACCTCCGATCAGCTCGACCAAGTCGATGACCGGTCACAGCCAAGGCGCCACCGGCGCGCAAGAGGCCGTCTATTGCCTGCTGATGCTAGACAACGACTTTATCGCCCCGTCGATCAACGTCGAGAATCTGGACCCTGCCATCAACGAGGGCGAAATCGCCACGTCGCTGGTGGAAAACGCCGGTTTGGACAGCGTGATGACCAACAGCTTCGGCTTTGGCGGCACCAACGGGTCGATGATCCTAAGCAAGTATCAAGGGTGAGGAACTGACATGGCAGGTCTTATGCAAGGCAAACGCGGCCTCATCATGGGTGTCGCAAACCAACGTTCCATCGCTTGGGGTATTGCGCAGGCAATGGCCAATGAAGGTGCGGAGCTGGCGTTCTCTTATCAGGGTGATGCATTCGGTGGGCGGGTCGCCCCGCTGGCAGAATCGGTAGGCTCGGACATTCTGGTCGACATGGATGTCACGGACGACGACGCTCTGGATAAAGGGTTCGATGACCTGTGGTCCAAGTGGGATTCGATCGACTTTCTGGTGCACGCGATTGCGTACTCGGACAAGAACGAACTGACCGGCCGTTTCGTTGATACATCACGTGCAAACTTTAAGCATTCGATGGACATCAGCTGCTATTCCCTGATCGAAGTCGCGCGCCGTGCGGCCCCCAAGATGACCAATGGCGGTACGATCCTGACGCTGACCTATGGCGGCTCGAACCGCGTGACGCCGTTCTACAACGTGATGGGCGTGGCAAAAGCGGCACTGGAATCCTCCGTGCGCTATCTCGCCAATGACCTTGGCCCAGACGGCATCCGCGTGAACGCCATTTCGCCCGGCCCGATGAAAACCCTGGCTGGCGCAGCCATCGGCGGCGCGCGCAAGACCTTCCGCCACACGGAACAGAACGCACCGCTTCGCCAGAACGCCACGTTGGAAGCCGTGGGCGGCACCGCCGTCTATCTGGCCTCGGACTATGGCAACTGCACAACGGGCGAGATCATCACAGTCGACAGCGGTTTCCATGTCTTGGGAATGCCGCAGCCGGACAATCTGTGATTGCACATCACTGGAATTTAGAAGGGCCCCGCTGACGGGGCCTTTTTTATTGAAGGTCCCTCTAGACCCCATTCCGCTTCTAAGGCTTACTGCGTCTGAATACGGAACAGGGATCGGAATATGCAGACATTCACCGCCAATGATGGTCTTGAAATCGCTTATCGGGACGAGGGCGAAGGCCTGCCCGTTTTGGCCCTGTCAGGTCTGACGCGCAACTCGGACGACTTCAACTTCGTCGCGCCGCATCTGAAGGGCGTGCGCCTGATCCGCATGGATTATCGCGGGCGTGGGCAGTCGGATTGGGGCGACCACAAAACCTATACCGTGCCGCAGGAAGGGCTGGATGCGCTCTTTCTGATGAACCATCTGGGAATCGAGAAAGCCGCCATCCTTGGCACCTCGCGCGGTGGTCTCATCGCGATGGGCCTTGCCGCCACGGTGAAGGACAAGCTGCTGGGTGTCTGCATGAATGACATCGGCCCTGTGCTTACGGCTGATGGGTTGGACAACATCATGGGCTATCTGGGACGCAAGCCGTCCGCCAAGACCATCGAAGAAGCCGCCGAGGCGCGTGCGAAGCTCATGGCCAATTTCGGCTTCAAAGATGTTCCAATGGAGCGCTGGGTCGAGGAATGCCATAACCTGTTTGAGCAGGACAACAAGGGGCTGACCAACCGCTATGATCCCGCCCTGCGCGACGCGGTTGAAGCCGCAGGCGCACAACCTGCACCGGACCTGTGGCCTTTCTTTGACGCGATGGAGGGTCTACCGCTCGCACTGATCCACGGCGAGAACTCGGACCTTCTGAGCGACGAGACGGTCGCCGAAATGCGCAAACGTCGCCCCGATATGGGCTATGCGAAAGTTCCTGATCGTGGCCACGTGCCGTTTCTGGACGAACCCGAAAGCCTAGCCACCATCACCGAATGGCTGGAGAAAATGCGGTGAACATCAACGAAATCCGCAATGCCGCCCGCCGCAACGCGGGTCATGTCCGGCGCACGCCGCTGCTGACCTCGCCCTTTCTCGACGAGATCGCGGGGCGGCGGGTTTATGTGAAGCCCGAGTGCCTGCAGCACACGGGCAGCTTCAAGTATCGCGGCGCGCATAACGCGATTTCCCAGCTGACCGCCGATCAACGCGAGATGGGCGTGATCGCTTTTTCGTCTGGCAATCACGCGCAGGGCATCGCGCTGGCGGCGCGCCAGAACCAGACGCCGTCGACCATCGTGATGCCGTCGGACGCGCCACAGCTGAAGATCGACAACACGCGGGCATTGGGCGCGAAGGTGGTTCTGTATGACCGCGCAACCGAAAGCCGAGACGAAATCGGCGCACGACTGGCCGAAGAGAACGAGCTGACCCTGATCAAGCCTTTCGACAACGAAGCGGTCATCGCTGGCCAAGGCACAGTCGGTCTTGAGATTGCCAACCAAGCCCGTGACGAAGGCATCCGCGACGCGCAGGTTCTGGTGCCCTGTGGCGGTGGTGGCCTGACGGCAGGCATCGCCTTGGCGCTGGATCACGACGCCCCGGACCTGCAGGTGCGCCCGGTCGAGCCCGAGGGCTTTGACGATGTCACACGCTCGCTTGAAACTGGTGAGATCAAACAAAACGCACAGCTGACCGGATCCATCTGCGACGCGATCATCACCGCCGCACCCGGCGAACTGACCTTCCCAATTATGCAACGTCTGTGTGGTACCGGGATCGTGGTCCCAGACGAAGATTGCCTACGCGCCATGGCTCAAGCGTTCACCCGCTTGAAACTGGTGATTGAACCGGGGGCGGCCATTGCACTGGCGGCGGCCCTGTTCCACCCCAACCAGATCAAGGGCGACGCAGTGATCGTCGTTGCCACCGGGGGCAATGTCGATGCCCCCGTCTTCACCGACGCCCTTAACCGCTTCGCCTGACCGGAGATACAAATGACTGATTTCACGATTGCCTCGTTCAACGTCAAAAATCTGATTGGCGCGGATCAAGAGTTTTACAAGTTTCTCAGCTACACCCCCGAAGAATACGCGTGGAAGCGCGATTGGATGGCGGATCAGATGTTGACGCTGGACGCCGACATCATCGCCTTTCAAGAAATCTTCGAGGAAGACGCCCTTTTGGATGTGATTGGCGAAGCGAACACCCGCGCCCACGAGCTGAATGCGGCAACCATCCCGGATGAGACCAAGCGCTATCACCGCAAGGCGATCTTCCGCAAACTGGCGGTTAAACCATGGCCCAAGGATGGGCTGGTCTTCGCCCCGAACTCGGCCGATGGCGGGCCGGGTGAACGGCGTCCCGGCGTGGCAGTCCTGTCGCGCTTTGGCTTTGTGGGCGAGCCCGAAATCATCCAAGACCTGCCCGAGCCCGTGACCATCCCCTTTCCCGCTCTGCGCGGGGACGAAGGCGGCGCAGGATCCTACACCCTGACCCGCCTGTCGCGCCCGATCCTGAAAGTCCGTGTTCCTGTCGGGGATCAGGTCATCACGCTTTTCAACTGTCACCTAAAATCCAAACTGGGCGAGTTCATCCAGCCTAAGGGCGCTCCCTATGCGCCCGAGGCCGACCTGACCCGCTACGACCCTGTAGGTCGCGCCCTTGGCTCTGCACGCTCCGCCATGCGCCGGATGGCCGAAGCATGGGTGCTGCGCAAGCTGGTGGTCGCGGAAATCAAAGCCGGCCATCCCGTTGCAGTGACCGGTGATTTCAACGACGGCGAACACGCGGTCAGCTCGGAAATCATCGCGGGCGAGGTGCCATTCAAGAACTATTCCTGGATGCTGCGCCACGACGCCAAGACCGACCGCGACCGCTATAGTCGCGAGGAAAACAAGCAGATCACCGCGGCGGTCGAAGCAGTGCGCCTGCATTCGGCCGAAAAGCTCTTCGTCCGCAAATCACTGCGCGACATGGTTTACACCTCGGCCTTTGGTGGCGTGTTTGAAAGCATCGACCAAATCTTCCTCAGCCGTCATTTCCATCCGGACAATCCAAAACGGATCGCCGACATGACTTATTTCAGCGTTCTGAACGATCACATCACCGATGGCTCCCACCCCGAGGCCCCGTACAACAAGCTCGCCTCGGATCACGGGCAGATCATGGCGCATCTGACCCTGCTTGGGGACGAGGAATGATCGTCATCCCGAACGACACGGGCGTGGCGCTGCATGTTGTTGATAGCGGCCCGAAAGACGGACCTGCCGTTGTGTTTGCCCATGCGTTGGGGTCGGACCTGACCATGTGGGACGCTGTGGTGGACGCCATGCCCGACCACCTGCGCCTGATCCGCATGGACATGCGCGGGCATGGTCAAAGCCCCAGCCCCGAGGGCCCCTATCCGATGGGTGATCTGGTCGCCGACGCGGGCCGCGCGCTGGACCAGCTGGGCGTGAAGGAATGCGTCTTTGTCGGGCTGTCCATCGGCGGCATCATTGCGCAAGGGCTGGCGGCGGAGCGGCTGGATTTGGTCCGCGGGCTGGTGATCTCGAACACGGCGGCGAAGATCGGCACGCCGTGGATTTGGGAGGCGCGGATCAAGAAGGTGCAGAAAAGCGGGATCGACGCCGTGGTAGACGCCAATATCGACCGCTGGTTTTCGCGCGCCACCAAACGCGATCACCCTGAACTTCTGGACGACGCCCGCGCCCGCATGCGTGCCACGCCACATCAGGGCTATCTGGGGTGCATGGAGGCCATCGCCGACACCGACCTTTACGAAAGCACCGCGCGGCTTCGGCTGCCGACGCTGGCGATTGCGGGCAGCGAAGATGGCTCGACCCCAGCCGACATGGTGCGCGAGACCGCCGGGCTGATCCCCGGATCGCGGTTCGAACTGATCCGCGGCACCGGCCATATGTCTCCGGTCGAAAAGCCCGCCGAGTACGCAGCACTTCTGACGGACTTCCTGCGCTCCATCGGGCATTTCTAGGAAACGCCGCGTCGTTTTCCGACCTTCCTGTCGCAGTTTTGTTGGCAAGCCCGCGTTTTCCGCGCAAGCTTTCAGAAAACATGACACCAACAGGAGCCGCCATGGACCGGATCAAAGCCGCCGTCTGCCACGAATTCGGGAAACCGCTGGTCATCGAAGAGATCGCCATCCGCCCGCCAGAAGGCAGCGAGGTCGAGGTGACACTAGATGCCGTCGCCATTTGCCACAGCGACATTTCCTATGCAGATGGGGCGTGGGGCGGGTCTTTGCCCGCCGTCTATGGGCACGAGGCCGCCGGTCGGATCACCAATGTCGGCGATCACGTAAAGGGTCTGTCCGTGGGCGATCCGGTCGTCGTGACCCTGATCCGCGCCTGCCAGACTTGCCCCAGCTGCGCCTCGGGTACGCCGACCTCCTGCGCGACGCCCTATGACGGAGATCACGGGCCGATCACCGATGTCGAGGGGGGCAAGATGCATCAAGCGATGGCCACCGGAGCGTTCGCCGAACGCGTCGTGGTCGAGCAAAGCCAAGTGGTAAAACTGCCCGAGGATATGGCGATGGACGTCGCATCCCTGTTGGCCTGCGGCGTGATCACTGGGGTCGGCGCCGTTGTGAATGCTGGCGGCGTCCGCGCGGGCGATGTGGTCGTTGTGATCGGCGCAGGTGGTGTTGGCCTGAACGCCATTCAGGGCGCGCGCATCGCCGGTGCATCACGCATCATCGCTGTGGACATGTCGGAAGATAAGCTGGACGTGGCGATGGAGTTCGGCGCGACGGACGGTGTACTTGCCACGTCCGAGAAGCCCTGGAAAGCCGCGATGAAAGCCGCCGGGCGTGGGGCCGACGCGGTGTTGGTGACGGTGGGCGCAATTCCCGCCTATGACTCTGCGCCACGCTATCTGGCCCCCGGCGGCAAGGTCGTCATGGTCGGCATGCCGCATTCCGGCGACATGTCCAGCTACGAACCCGTGGTTCTGGCAGCCCTTGGTCAGGGCATGGTCGGATCGAAAATGGGCGACGTGGTCATCCAGCGCGACATTCCGTGGATGATCGACCTCTACCAACAGGGCCGGCT
>CALJDH010000315.1 GCA_938023895.1 uncultured Aliiroseovarius sp. | reverse complement strand
ACGCTCATCCCCGCCGCGACAGCCACGGGGCCAAAGCGGCTGGCCTGCAACGCGGTGGCCAACACGATGGGCAACACCGGCAAGACGCAGGGGTTGATCAGGGTCAGCAGCCCGGCAAGATATCCAAAGACAAGTTCCATGATTGGAATGTGTTGGAAATCGCGCGGAATGTCATCTCACGAAGCGGGCAAGGGGCATCACGTTGCTGTGGGGTTTTGTTTCGAAAGCTGCACCGCAAGGATGCCGACGGTGATGATCGCCACGCCGATGAAATCCACCATGCTCAGTGCTTCGCCCAGCAAAAGCCACGCGATGGCGACGCCGAAAAACGGGTTCAGAAAGTGGAAGGTCGCAGCTTTGACCGCGCCGATGCGCCCGACAAGGGCGAACCAGATCCACGTCGCGATCAGGCCCGGCACCAGAACCGTATAGGTAAAGGCCATGCCAAGGCGCAGGCTGGGCGTGAAGGCCGGGCTTTCCAGAAGCAGCGCCGCGACGAACAGCGCGCCAGAGCCCACGAACATCTGCAACCCGACGATCATCATCAGATTGCCGCCCGAGGATGCTGTGCGTACCGACAGGGTGGCGGCTGTCAGCGCGGCGGCTGCGATGAAGCACAAAACGACGCCGGTGATGTCCACGCCACCGGACAGGCGGGATCCCATGATCAGCGTTACCCCGACGACACCAGCAAACAGGCCCGCAACGGCCATTGGACGCAGGCGGTCGCCCAGAAGGCTCCACCCCGCGAAGGCGACCATCAGCGGCATGGTCGACGCGATGATTGAGGCCAGTCCCGCTTCGACCCACTGCATCGCGACAAAATTTAGACCCAAATACAGGGCATTTTGGCAAAATCCGAAGATGATGACGGCCCGCCATTGATTGCGAGTCAGGCGCCAGCTTTGCCCCAATGCGCGCGCGATGATGACACCAAGCAGACCCGAGATCAGGAACCGAAGCGACAGGGAATACAGCGGCGGTGCCTCGGACACGATGATCCGAGCTGATGTGAAGGCCGAGCTCCACATCAGAGCAAAGGCCAGCCCCATGAAGATTGCGCGCAGGTCCATGTCGTCTCCAAAGAAAAAGGGCCGCCAATTAGGCGACCCTTTCCGAATTCTGGCAGCGGGGCAAGGCCCCTTGTGACCAGATCAGCCGTTTACGCTGTCTTTCAGCGCTTTGGCGATGGTCATCTTGACGACCTTGTCGGCCTCTTTTTGGATCTGCTCGCCGGTGGCGGGGTTGCGCACCATGCGTGCCGGACGCTCGCGGCAATAGATTTTGCCAACGCCGGGCAGGGTCACAGCGCCACCGCCCGATACTTCGCGGGTGATGATGTTGATGATACCTTCCAGGGCACCAGCGGCGGACTTCTTGTCCGAACCCATTTCTTCGGCCAGAGCGGCTACCAGCTGGGTCTTGGTCATCGGTTTCGACATGTATAACACTCCTCACAATTGCCCATTTGTTGGGCTTCATTGCGGGCATTTAACTGTATGTAGAGGGGCGACACAATCGTTTGTTGCCCCTATTTTCCTAGGAAATAGCGCTTTTTCGCCAAAAAATGGCACGCCTTCCCCTGGGTCAGGTTTGAATTCACCCACTAACGGCTGTTTGTCCGCGATTCACAGGAAAGCGGTTTCTTCGAAGCTGCGCAGTTTCCGGCTGTGGATACGTTCGATCGGCATGTCGCGCAGGGTCTCCATCGCGTGGATGCCGATCTGCAAATGACGCGCCACCTGGGTCTTATAGAAATCGGACGCCATACCGGGGAGTTTCAGCTCTCCGTGCAAGGGTTTGTCGGATACACAGAGCAGCGTGCCATAGGGCACCCGGAAGCGGAAACCGTTCGCGGCGATGGTGGCACTTTCCATATCCAACGCAATGGCGCGGGATTGGGACAGGCGCTGAACCGGCCCGCGCTGGTCGCGCAGTTCCCAGTTGCGGTTATCAAGCGTCGCGACGGTGCCAGTCCGCATAATGCGCTTCAGGTCATAGCCTTCATATTCGGTGATCTGCGCCACGGCCTTTTCCAGCGCGATCTGGATTTCTGCCAGCGGCGGGATCGGCACCCAGATCGGCAGATCATCGTCCAGCACTTTATCTTCACGCAGATAGGCGTGGGCCAGAACGAAATCGCCAAGCCTTTGGCTGTTGCGTAGGCCTGCGCAGTGACCGACCATCAGCCACGCATGCGGACGCAGGACGGCGATATGGTCCGTTGCGGTCTTCGCGTTCGAGGGGCCGACACCGATGTTGACCAGCGTAATCCCCGATCCATCGGGACGCGTCAGGTGATAACTGGGCATCTGCGGCAGTTTCGGAGGTGTGGGCAGTTCCCCGTCAGAAGTCGTGATCCGATGATAGCCGGGCCCCACGAATGCCTCGTACCCGCTGTCGGGATCAGCCAGCATCTGGCGGGCGTAGGCCTCGAATTCCTCGACATAGAACTGGTAGTTGGTGAACAGCACGTGGTTCTGGAAATCCTCGGGCATGGTCGCGGTGTAATGCGACAGACGGGCGAGCGAATAATCCACGCGCTGCGCGGTGAACGGGGCGAGGGGCGCTGCACCACTGTCATCCAGTTCGGCCACACCATTTACAATGTCATCATTCGTGGTGGACAGATCCGGCACGTCAAAGACATCGCGCAGCGGATAGGTCATCGCGCCTTCCTGCGGCACGGTGATGTCCGGGTTACGCGACACGGCGAAATGCACCGGGATCGGGGTGGTCGAATAGCCAACCTGCACCGGAACGCCGTGGTTTTGCATCAACAGCGCGATCTGCTGCTCCAGATAGTTCTCGAACAGGTCCGGGCGGGTGATGGTGCTGGCATAGGTGCCGGGGGCCGAGACGTGACCGAAGCTAAGGCGGCTGTCCTTCTGCGCGTGGCTGGTCGTGGTCAGGCGGATCTCGGGATAAAACGCACGAAACCGGTTAGGCGGCTGTGCGCCACTGGCGTTCTGCTCGAACGTGTCACACAGAAAGGCACAGGCCTTTTCATAAAGCGATTTCAGCTCGTCCACCGCCGCCTTGGGGTTGGTAAACACCTGATAGGCGCCACCACCGGGGCTAACCACGGGGATAGAGGGTGCGCTGGGGGTCATTAATTTTCCTTCAACAAATCGGTCAGTTCGAATTTCGTTACATCCACCAATCCCAGATCAGAGATCCGTAACTCTGGGATGACAACCAAGGCCAAGAAGCTGTGTTGTATCGAGGCATTATTCAAGGTGCAGCCGCAGGTCTCCATCGCGTCGATGATGCTTTTGGCTTTCTCGGCAACCTCGGTCGCGGGGGCGTCTGACATCAATCCAGCGACGGGCAATTCGACCAACGCCAGCTCTTTTCCGCCTTGATAGACACACATACCGCCGCCGACCTCGGCCAGACGGTTGGCGGCCAGCGCCATGTCGTCATGGGACGTTCCGACCACGATCATGTGATGGCTGTCATGTGCCACGGTCGATGCCATGGCCATCTGGCCCGTGTACCCGAACCCGTTCACGAACCCATTTACCACGCCGCCGGAGCCCTTGTGGCGCTCGACCAGCGCGACCTGCGCCACGTCCTGCGCTTCGTCCGTCTGAACGATGCCGTCAGACACCGAAAGGTCACGGGTTAGAGCCTTCGTGGGCGCTTGGTTCTCGACAATGCCAATGACCTTCGCGGTGACCGAGTTCGCGCCCTCGGGCGCTTTCACGATGAAATCTTCGGGCACAATGGTTTTGCCCATGTGCATGGTGGCCTTCGCATGGGCGGGCCAGTCCGGATGCGGGCAGTCGACGGTGATCTTGCCGTCTTCGGCCACGCTGACGCCACGGGCGAATACGCGGTTGATCGGCAGGGTGATCAGGTCGTTGGTAAAGATCACATCGGCGCGTCTTCCCGGTGTAATAGAGCCTATTTCGCGCTCTAATCCGAAATGCGTTGCCGTATTAATCGTCGCCATTTGAAGCGCCACCAAGGGATCGCAGCCATAGCTGATCGCATAGCGCAGAGCGCGGTTCACGTGGCCCTCCTCGACCAACGTGCCGGAATGGCAATCATCGGTGCAGATGATGAAGTTGCGCGGATCCAGGCCCTTTTCCGTGACGGCGGTTATCTGCTTTTCCACGTCAAACCAGGCCGAGCCCAGCCGCATCATCGACCGCATCCCCTGACGCACACGCGCAATGGCGTCGGCCTCGCAGGTGCC
>CALJDH010000314.1 GCA_938023895.1 uncultured Aliiroseovarius sp. | reverse complement strand
CATCGGGATGATCCTGACCATCGGCTGTCTGGAGACCGAGGAACGCTACGGCCTGCGCCTGACCCAGCGGGGCATGTGGTTGATCTATCTTCCGCTGATCCTACCGCAGACGGCGTTCCTACCGGGGGTGCAAACGCTGCTTTTGAACCTTGGGTTGGGTATGGGGCGCTTGCCCGTCATTCTGGCGCATCTGGTCTTTGTCCTGCCTTATCTGCGCCTGTCTCTGGAAGGCCCGTGGAGGTCATGGGACGGCCGTCAAGCCACCGTCGCCAAGGCATTAGGGGCCACGCCGAACCAGATCCTCTGGCGTGTGCGTCTGCCGATTCTGCTGGCGCCGCTGCTAACCGCCACTGCCGTCGGCGTCGCCGTGTCCGTCGGGCAATACCTGCCCACACTGCTGGCGGGCGGAGGGCGCGTCGAAACCCTGACCACCGAGGCCGTCGCGCTGGCATCTGGCGGAGACCGCCGCGCCATCGGCGTCTTCGGCCTGATGCAAACTGCCGCCGCGATGCTGCCCTTCGCGCTGGCCTTGGCCCTGCCGGCTTTGGTATGGCGCAACCGAAAGGGGCTTTTGAATGGCTAACGGATTGCATCTGGATCAGGTCCGCATCCTGAAAGACGGCGCACCGCTGATCGAGATCGACACCCATGTCGCGCCTGGTTCGGTCCTGACCATCATGGGGCCAAGCGGCGTGGGGAAATCCACGCTGCTGTCCGCAATCATCGGCACATTGCCCCCTGCGTTTGACCTGCAAGGCCATGTCCGCCTAGAGGGCCGTGATTTGCTTCCCTTGCCGCCCGAGGATCGCTGTGTCGGGATCCTGTTCCAAGACGCGCTTTTGTTCCCGCATCTCAGCGTTGGGGCCAATCTGGCCTTCGGGCTAGCCCAAGGTGGCACCCGCGCGGAACGCCGCACGCAGATTGATACGGCTCTGGCCGAGGTGGGGCTGGAGGGCTTTGCCGATCGCGACCCCGAAACCCTGTCCGGCGGGCAACGCGCACGGGTGGCGCTGATGCGGATGCTTCTGTCCGAGCCAAAGGCGCTGTTGCTGGACGAGCCCTTTTCCGGCCTTGATGCCGCCTTGCGCGAACAAGTGCGCGCGCTGGTGTTTGACCACGCCAACGCCCGCGCTCTGCCCGTTCTGATGGTCACCCATGATCAGGAAGATGCGGATGCGGCTGGGGGCGAGGTCGTGCGTCTGGGTTAGATCCGCACCAGTTTTCGATTTTCCAACCGGTACCCCTCGGGCGCGATCTCGGCCCGGAAATCGGGGGCGTGGCTGACCAGAAGGATCGCCTGATCCAACCCTTTCAGGATCTCGGTCAAGCGGGCATAGTTGTCCGGGTCCAGCGCGTTGGTAGGCTCGTCCAAGATCAGCACTTCGGGCTCCATCGCCAGCACGGTCGCCAGCGTCACCAAACGTTTTTCGCCACCCGACAGCTTGTGCGTGATCCGGTCACGCAGATGCATCAGGCCAAGGCGGGTCAGCACCTGATCAACGATGGCCAGCGCTTCGTCCTTCGACTTGCCAAGGTTCAGGGGACCAAAGGCCACGTCCTCGGCCACGGTGGGGCAGAACAGCTGGTCGTCGGCATCCTGAAAGACAAAACCGATACGGCGGCGCACTTCGTGGAAATCCGCTTCCTCGGCGCGGGGTTTGCTGAAGGCGGTGATGGTGCCCGCATCCGGCTGCAACAGCCCCATGATGAGCTTCAATAGCGTTGACTTGCCCGCGCCATTCGGCCCGACAATCGACAGCCGCTCGCCCGGGTCCATCCGCATGGATGCCCCGTCCAACACCGGCTCAAGCCCCGGATAGGCGAAATGGATGTCATTGATTTCAAGCAGCGGCATAAGCGACCTCGGCCCAGATCAGGGCAGTCAGCGCAAGCACCATCGCGCCTGCAAACATTAGGTCCGTCCGGGTCAGACGGAACTCTTCCAACAGCACGATCCGACCACAGAACCCCCGGCACTTCATCGCCGCCAGAATACGCTCGGACCGCTCGATCGCGCGCACCAGCATCATGCCCACCAAATAGCCATAGCTGCGATAGGTGTGCCAGTTGGTGCCGGGCCGGAACCCGCGCAGTTTCATCGAGGTGCGAAGACGCAGATATTCCTCGCGCAGGACGTCGATATAGCGGATCGTGAACATCATCAGATGCACCAGCCGCTCGGGCGTTTTTAGCGCGAAAAGGGCGTGACCCATCGTCACCGGCTCCATTGATCCGACCAGCGTCATCACCGCCAGAATGACGGCGTTCGCGGTCAGCGCAATCTCGGTCGCGCGCCACAGGCCCTCCCACGTGGCGTCAAATCCGAACACCGAAAACATCGGCGTGCCGGGCATGGTGAAGGGCAAAAGGATCAGGGTGAAGATGATGAACCCATCCATCATCGCCATGCGCTTCAGCGTCTTCTGAAACGGCAGACCCGAGATCGCCAGAAGCCACATCGACAGGACCAACGCGCCGGACAGAACCCGCAGATCGTCCAGCGCAACCACGGTCACGGCATAGATCACAGTCATCACAATCCGCATCCGCGGATCAAGCGAGGACACCGCCGCGCGAAGCGCTCCAAAGCCTGTAAGCGGCTTGTCTTCGCCGGTCAGGACATAGGTCATTTGCCGCCCTCCATCTTGCGGCGTGCCGCGATGTAGAAGCCAAGGCCGAACAGGCCCGCGATATAGCCCAGCCCGCCCAAAATGGTCTGCAGATTGTTCTTGTTCTTATAGGCGCTGATTTCCTGCCGCAGGGGGCGCAGCTCGGTCCGGATCATGGTCGCAAGCTCGGCGCGTGCCTGATCGGACAGGCCAGCTAGAGCCGCCGTAGGCGCCGTTGGGGTTCCGACGGAAGCCGAAGCCGTCGACGCCGCAGCCTCCCGACCCATCAGCGCGGCAACCTCGGACGCGGGCATCATGACCTCGGCCACGTGGCCTGCGCCCAGATCACCACGGAAGATATGGGTGATGGGTTGCGTGGGGGTGTAGAGGAAAAACCCGTCCGCATCGGTCACCGTCTCACCCAGCTTGTTGCCAGCATCGTCGAAGACCTCGATCAGCAGATCGGTAGCCATGTCGCCGCTGGAAAAGCCCACCTCGCCTTCGATGTCAGACCCGGACGGGAAGACCGACGAGATTACGTTATGGGCCAGCGCTGGCATCGGCGCCGCCAAGGCGGCGATCAGGATAAGGGATCGGATCATGTCCAGCCCCCTTTCGAGCCTGCGAAAAGCTCGGGCTTCACGCGACGGGCCAGGAAGATGGCGGCCCCGGACAAAAGCGCTTCGATCACGATAACGGGGATATGCGCCACGAAGACCAGCTTGGCAGCGGGCACGAATTCGTCCCCCGACAAAGCCAGCGAGAACGCCACGGCCAGCGTCGTCGCAGCGATGGCAAAACCGCCACCAAGACCACCCCAGATCGCGCCCTGCATGGGGCCACCACGCGATACGAGGCGCCCGAAGATCAGCCCGGCCAAAACGGCCGGACCCGCAATATTCACCGCATTCACGCCCAGCACAGTCAACCCGCCGAAGCCAAAGAACACGGCCTGCAACAAGAGCCCGACAAACAGCGCCGGGAATGCCGCCCAGCCCAGAACCAGCCCCGCCAATCCGTTCAGGATCAGGTGGACCGAGCTTGGGCCAATGGGCACATGGATCAGCGAGGCCACGAAGAAGCTGGCAGACAGCACACCTGCCGCTGGAATACGTTCCAGAGGCAGTTTCTTCAGGCCCATCGCGATCCCGCCCACAGCCAACACCGCGCCGCCGATCAGCACGGGATTTGACAGGGCTCCATCTACAATGTGCATCGCGCGTTCCCTATTTCAGCTCGGAGGCGTTGATCCACAGAACCGCGTCTTGGCTCAGCTCTTTGCCGTTGTGTTCGGTTGCCGGGCCCGACCCCAAGGCCGCAAAGCCCCAATTGCCCGCTTTCGGAATGCCGAAGGTGAAGACGCCGTTTGCGTCGGTCAGGGCCACGATGGTGCCGCCGGGCATCGGGCTGACTGTGCTTTCGGTGGCTGCAAACACGGTAAGATCGGGCTCGGAGGCCATGTATTCGATCTCGATCTCGGCGCCCGCGACGGGCTTGCCTTCGGACAGAACCACGCCCGAGAAGGTCGAGCCAACGACGACGTTATAGGGTTTGTTCAGCGGCAGGATCTCGGTCGGCAGGCCAACGGGCTGATCCCAATCGGTGGGCAGCGTGTTGCGGTTCAGAACCGACTTGGTGATCTGCTGGATGTAGATGCCTTCGCTTTCCTCGTAATACGGCGCAGGCACGGTCACGACCACATAGTCGCCCGAGCGCTTGACCGGAACGGAGGCGGTGAAAGCCGCAGCTTCATTGCTCATGCCCTTGAACATGGCAGGCGCCACGCGATCCATCAGGTCGGTCTTTTAGCCATTGTGGATCATGAAGAACTCTTGCGGAGCGTCCATATCCATGGCGTGCCCGTTCTCCATCGGGTGCCAGAAGATCAAGCCAACCGGCACATCGCCGGGCCTGTCGATCAGCACCTCATCGGTGTGTTGCAGCAGGAAATGCGCCTGCGCGCCAACGGGAATTAAAGTGGCCAGTGCAGCGGCCAGAACAGTCTTTTTCATGTCGTCCTCATTCGACGTCGCAGGTTGCCCTGCAATCAGAATGAACGAACGGGGTATTGGCACGGGAGGGTCTTTGGACCGCCGGGCCAGACGCTCACCCCGGCGTCCGGTGGAAATGGGCATTTGCCCAGCGTCCGGCAGGTCTCCTGACTTGCGGGTCTTTGCTTGGCTGGCCTTCCCGGGGCGGACCCAGTGGCATGTTCAGCTTCGCTCGCCGCTCACAGTTGCGGGGGCAGTCCTGGATTTGGCGCCTGTTGGCTACACCTCACCGGGTTCCCTATTACTTCCGCGGTGCTTCTGCACACGCGAAACCGATCGCTGGCCTTGAATGTCAGAACAGGCGGGGACGA
>CALJDH010000313.1 GCA_938023895.1 uncultured Aliiroseovarius sp. | reverse complement strand
ATTGCGAACCCCACCAGCAGGGCAGGTCGGGTGCCCAAGGCACCAAGAACCACGATCATCACCAGCGCAATTGCCGTCACAACCGAGCCTTCCAACTGGCGCACCATGCTGTCCACGATGATGGATTGGTCGTTTGATGTGCCGACCCAAACAGCCTTTTGCAGCTCGGGCGGCCAGTCTTCGCGGGTTTCATCCACGATGCGACGCACCTCGGCGGCGGTGCCGATCAGGTTGAAGCCTTTGCGCTTCACGACCTGCAGCGCGACGGTGGTGTCGCCGTTGAAGCGGGCAGTGCCCTCGCGATCCTCAAAGGTCAGGCGGATGGTCGCCAGATCGCCCAGGGTCACCACACTGTCGTCGTTCACCTTGATCGGCAGGTCATAGATGTCCTGCAGCTCGTCGAACGAGGAGGGGATCTTAACGGCGGTCGAGCCCGTGGGCGTCTTGATGTCACCCGCCGCGATCAGCTGATTGTTGTTCTGCACGACCGAGATCAGCTCGCCCGCGGTGACGTTATAGGCTTCCAGTTTCAGCGGGTCGATTTCGACCTCGATCATCTCGTCGCGATAGCCAGCCAGCGAGGCTTCTAGCACGCTGTCCAGCGCTTCCAGCCGGTCTTGCAGATCGCGCGCGATCTGAACCAGCGTGCGTTCAGGCACGTTACCGGTCAGGTTCACGATGATGATTGGAAATTCCGAGAAGTTGATCTCGTTCACCGAATAGCTGTCTGCCCCCATCGGGAAATCCGCTTCGGCGTTGTTCATCGCGTCGCGCACGTCCGCCATGACTTTCGTCTTGTCCCAGCCGAACTCGAACTCCAGCGCCACACCGGCATAGCCTTCGGCGGCAGTGGCGGACATGGTTTTCAACCCGTCAATGTCGGCCAGCTCGGTCTCCATCGGGCGCACCAGAAGTTGTTCGGCATCCGCGGCGGAAATGCCGGGGAAGGGGACCGAAACGAACAATGCCGGAATTTCAATATCCGGCTCTCCTTCTTTTGGCAGGCTAACATAGGCAATCGTGCCGGCCAGAACCGACAAGATCACGAACGCTATGACCATACGGGCCCGTTCAGAGGCCCAGTCAATGATGGCGGTCATAACCCGGTCTCCTGATAGGTGATGGCAAGGGCAGAACCGTCAGTCACATAGTGGTGGCCGATGATGATGACATCTGCGGCCTCTCCCAGCCCCGAAACCCAAACACCTTTCAGGCTGTCGCGCACTACGGTAACGGGCACAAAGCCGGCGGTGTCACCTTCCAGCGCAACGCGAACGCCCAGATTGCCATCGTCGTTCAGCGTCAGGGCGCTTTGCGGCAGCAAATGCGCCACGGTGCCCTGACCGGTCGCCACGATCTCAGCAGTTTGACCGGCGCGAACGGGGATTTCACCTTCGGTTGGCAGCATCTCGACATCCACGCGGAAGGTGCGTGTGACGGGGTCCGCCGTGTCGGCAACGAAAGTCACAGAGCCCTGAAGGGTCCGGCCAGAGGCCAGGCGCACATTTGCCACAAGCCCGGTCGACAGCTGGTCGACCAGCAGCTCAGATACAAAGCCCACGACACGAACGGGGTCGTATTGAACAAGCGTGGCGCAATGCGCGCCCGGTTGAAGAAGGGTGCCGATGTCGGCGGTATCGGTTTCCAGCTCGCCCGCGAATGGTGCGCGGATTTCGAGGCGTTCAATCTCGCGCTCGGCAGCAGCGACAGCAGCACTTGCGGACTGGATTGCCGCATCCGAACTGGCGGCACCGGATTGGGCCGAAATCACTCCAGCCCGTGCGGTTTCAACGCCTGCGCGGGCGTTGGCCACGCGGGTGTCCGAGGCGAACCCGCCCTCGGAAAGCTTCTCGGCAGCGGTCAGGTTGATGGTGGCCTCGTCCAATCGAGCCTGCGCTTCGATCACGCGGGCCTCGGCTTCTGGAGCGCGGGCCTTGGCTTCTGCCAGACGCGCTTTCGCTTCGGCAAGGCTTGCGTCCCGAGTGCCGGGATCAAGGCGGCACATCACGTCGCCCTTTGCGACGGTCAGGCCCTTGGCCAGCTTGTCTGACACAACCTGACCCGAGGTTTCGGCCCGCAGTTCGACCCGACGCGTCGCTTCAGTTCGACCTCGGATGACGATGGGGGTTTCAATCTCACGCGCCATAGACTTCAAAACGACCACCGAGAGGCCGGTTTGGTCATCGTCGCGATCCTCGGTTTCTGCCGCGGTCTGGGCAGCCTCGGTCACACCGGCAGCTTCGTCTAAGGTATCGCGCTGGAACACAAGCATGAACAAGCCCGCAACGACCAGTAATGCGGTCAAAATTGGGAAAAGACGCATGACCCCTCCTGATGGGTAATGTTTTGCGTTTGAACATAGGTATTCCCGTTCGCGGTAACAAGCTTGCCCCTAGGTGAACTTGATCACGGTTTGTGATCTTAAAGATCGCCGAAACTGCTTTATCGCGCTGGTGGGTTGATGCCCCTTGGCATCGGGGCTTCGTTGGGGCAAAAGAAAGCGACAGAAATCGGAGGCAAACCCGTGAGCGACACAGACAGTTTCATTGATGAAGTGAGCGAAGAGGTTCGCCGGGACAAGCTGTATGGCATGATGCGCCGCTATGGCTGGATCGCAGTTGTGGCTGTGGTCGCCGTGGTGGGCGGTGCTGCCTATAACGAATGGCGCAAAGCCAGCGCACAAACCGCAGCCGAGGCGTTTGGCGACGCCATTCTGGAAGCGGAAGGCATCGAAGACCCGCAAGCCAGAAACGCCGCCCTTCAGGGGATCGCGGGCGAGGGCGCGCAAACCGCCATTCTGAACCTGTTGCTGGCGGGCGACAGTGGTGAGGTTTCCGCCGACGCGCTGGGGCAGATTGCGGCTGATGCGTCGCTGCCCGATCATTTCCGCCATCTGGCGATGCTGCGTCTGGCGCAGATGCAGGATGATGCCGTGGCGCTAGACGAGGTGCGCAGCCTCTTGGCGCCGGTCGTTGTGGCCGGTGCGCCCTACCGTGTGCTGGGCGAAGAGGCTTTGGCCCTGGCCGAGTTGCGCGCGGGTGACGAAGCGGCGGCGATTAGCCGATTGCAGGCCCTTCTGCTGGACGATGAGGCCACGACAGCCTTGCGTCGTCGGGCAACTCAGTTGATTGTTGCACTTGGAGGTGCGCCAGAGGCATCCTGACGATCAGGATTTGCCACACGCATTTGACAAATTTTTAAGAGTCCTTTGGGGGGTTAACGTGAAATTCAAACTCAGCGCCGCGCTTCTGACCTCGATGAGCATTCTGGCCGCCTGTTCCACTCCGGAGTACATCCTTCCAGGTGACCGCGAGGAGCTGCGCAGCCCGAACCCTCAGACCCTTGGAGCAGATGCCGCAGACGCGGCTATTTCCGCCCGAGCGGAAACTGAACAAGAAGACGGTCCGCGTCCCATCACTCTGCCGGGTGCGGTGAATCATAGCAGTTGGACTCATCTGGGCGGATCGCCGACGCATCAGGTGCAGCACGTCGCACTGTCAGCCAGCCCGCAACTGATCTGGAGCGCTTCGATCGGTCAGGGCAATGACCGCAAGCACCGGATCACGGCCGAGCCCGTCGTGGCAGATGGCCGGATCTACACTCTGGACAGCCGTGCGCAGGTTGTCGCGACCTCGACTGCTGGTGCGACCGTTTGGTCGCGGGATCTAACACCGGGATCGGATCGTTCGGATGACGCATCGGGTGGTGGTCTGGCCTATGCGAACGGCACGCTGTTCGTGTCCTCGGGCTTTGGTATCGTGTCGGCGCTGGACGCCGCGACCGGCAACGTGAAGTGGCAACAACGCATGGACGCGCCCGGATCGGGGGCCCCTACTGCCGTCGATGGTCTGGTTTATGTGGTCAGTCGCGACAACACCGCTTGGGCGATGGACGCTGCCACTGGGAAGGTAAAATGGCGTCTGACCGGCACACCCAGCACGGATGGCGTTGTTGGGGTTTCGTCGCCTGCGGCGACTGACCGCGTGGTATTGCTGCCCTTTGGTTCGGGCGAGATTGTGTCCGCTCTGAAGAAAGGCGGAACCCGTACGTGGTCCAGCCTGATCGCGGGCGAACGCGTTGGCCGCGCCTATACGCAAGTCAGCGACATCACGGGAGAGCCAGTTGTAAAGAGCGGTGTAATCTATTCTGGCAACTCGGCCGGGCGTACGGTTGCGCTGAACTTGTCGGGCGAACGCCTGTGGACTGCAAAAGAAGGGGCAGTCAGCCCGGTCTGGGTCACTGGCGGCTCAGTCTTCCTTGTCTCGGATGAGAACGAGATCGTACGCCTGGACGCAAAGACCGGCGAACGCATTTGGGGGACTCCTCTGCCCTACTTCACCAAAGAAAAAGTCCGCAGACTCAAGCGTATTCACGCCAATCTCGGACCAGTACTGGCAGGTGGAAAGCTGTGGGTCGCGTCCTCGGATGGGATCATGCGCGGCTTCAACCCCGAGGATGGCAACGAGATCGCACAGGTCGAAATTCCCGGCGGTGCCGCCACGCGTCCGGTCGTTGTGAACGGCGTTGCCTATGTAGTGGCGCGTGACGGCAAACTTCTGGCTTTGCGCTGACTTAAAAACCGTGTATGCGGGGCGCTTGATGTGACCCGGAGAGCAATATGAGCTTCACCCTTGCTATTGTGGGGCGCCCGAATGTGGGCAAATC
>CALJDH010000312.1 GCA_938023895.1 uncultured Aliiroseovarius sp. | reverse complement strand
CCTCACAACATCTGGCGCCTGATCCGAACTGGCGCGACTTTCCAACGCACGGGCGCCATGGGCGTCGTGCTGGACGCGATGAGCGCACCCGCGTCCATCCGCATCGCGGCCCATGTGGTCGGCTGGCCCTTCGCGTGGCTGGGCAAAAAAGGCGACCCCGCTCTGCCACCCGTCACCCGCGCCATCACCGCGCTGGGTCCTGCGTATATTAAGTTCGGACAAATCCTGTCGACGCGTCCCGACGTGGTCGGCCCTGAACTGGCCGACCAGCTACAATACCTGCAAGACAAGCTGCCGCCGTTCAAACAGGATGTGGCACGCCGCATGATCGAAAAAGAGCTTGGGATCGAGATCGACACGGTGTTCTCCGAGTTTTCGGAGCCCGTCGCCGCGGCCTCGATCGCACAGGTGCACAAGGCTCGCCTGGCTGACACCGGCGAATCCGTCGCCGTCAAGGTTCTGCGCCCCAGCATCGAACGCGCCTTCCGCACCGACATCGACGCTTTCCACTTCTCGGCCCGCGTGATCGAGATGCTGTTGCCCTCGACCCGCCGCCTGCGTCCGACAGATGTGGTCGAGCATTTCGAGCACACCGTAATGGGCGAACTGGACCTGCGCCTTGAAAGCGCCTCGGCCAGCGAGTTTGCCGAAAACACCGCGCAGGATGACGGCTTCGTCGTCCCCGAGGTGAACTGGGGCCTGACCGGTCGCACCGTCATGACCCTTGGCTGGGGCGAAGGTATTCCGGCCAATGATCTGGACGCCATCCGCGCGTCGGGGCTGGACATGCACCAGCTGGGCGAACGCGTGCTGCAGCTGTTCCTGTCCCACGCGCTGCGTGATGGGCTGTTTCATGGCGACATGCATCAGGGCAACCTGAAATTTGCCACCAATGGCGACATCATCGCCGTGGATTTTGGCATCATGGGCCGGATCGACGAATACACCCGCCGCGTCTATGCCGAAATCCTGTATGGCTTCATCACCCGCAACTATCGCCGCGTCGCCGAGGTACATTTCGAAGCGGGCTACGTCCCCGCCGACCGCGATGTCGAGGAGTTCGCCCGCGCCCTACGCGCCGTAGGCGAGCCGATCTTCGGGATGAACGCCACGCAAATTTCAATGGGCCGCCTGCTGGCGTATCTCTTTGAAGTGACAGAGAAATTCGGTATGGAAACCCGGACCGAGCTGATTTTGCTGCAACGGACCATGGTCGTGGTGGAAGGAGTCTCGCGGTCGCTGTCGCCAGACATCAACATCTGGAAAGTCGCAAAGCCCGTGGTGGAAAGCTATATCTCGAACTCGATCGGGCCGAAGGCTTTGCTGCAAGACCTTGTGCACACCGCCCGCGTTCTGGCCCGCTTTGGTCCGCGCCTGCCCGAATTGGCAGAAGCCGCTTTGATCCGCCAGTCCGAGCCCCATCAGGAAGCCGACCGCGCCCGCCCGTTGCGCGCGATGAGCTATGTGACGTTGGGTGGCGGTCTGGCCTTGGCAGCGGTCTGGGTCTCAACCCTGCTCTGACGCGCGACGCTCCAGCGCGGCGACATCGCGATACGCGGCGTCCCCATGCGCGGCTTTCCAGTGGCAGTAGCACGCCATGCGCCAGTGAAAGAGCGGCGCCAATGCGGTATAGCGCGCCACGCCAACGGCGTCTCCACCCGCAGCAAGATAGGCTGACAAAAAGTCGGATTGCTCCTCGGACGACAAAGGTTGGTTGCCGTACAGGATCTGCATCGCTGGGGACAGGAAGATCGCAAGATCCGCGGCAGGATCCCCGATGCTTGGGCACTGCCAGTCGATCAAGCGCAACCCGTCCGCCATCACCACCACATTGCCGGGAACAACATCCCCATGCAGGAACCGCCGCGTCGGCTGCGGCAGGTCGGTTGTGATGTCTGGCGGGGGCGGCAAATCCAACCCAATCGCACGCGCCATTGCCTGCGTTTCGGCGATCAGAGACACGGGCGAGGTGACCGTCTCGGGCAGTTCCTCGGGTGGAGTAATTTGGTGCAGGCGGGCAATCAGCTGGGCAACGCCCCCGACCGCACCGCTCCACGGTATGCCGTCCACATGCCGGTAGAGCACGCTCGCGCCCAGCGCGCTGTCCAGAAAGCCCACGAAATCGGGCGCAATCCCCTTACCCGCCAGATATTTCAACACCAACGCCTCACGCGTGCCATCATTGGCAAACAGGGGCGTGGCCGCCGCAGCATCATACAGCTTGCAGACGAGGTCATGCGGCATGTCGTCCGACGTGATCTGCCAGACCGGATTGCTCCGCCCGCCCATCAACTGGGACCAAATGGCCCGCCTGGACACATGCCCCTCTTCCTGCCAAATCAGCGCAAGCGCCTGTTGCAGAGCGTCCAGATCTTGCCGCGCAGGCAGATCGTCCAACATGATGTCACGCAGTGTCATACAGGCTGTATAGCCAACCCGCCGCGCGACGAAAACTTATTCAGCGGCTTCGCGCAGGGCGGAAACGGCATCTGCGGTCACTCGCTCGCCACTTTCCAGCACAAGCCATAGCTGACCACCGCTGTTTTGTGTTTCCACAATCCTGCCATAGCTTTCCATCGGATCGGTCGACAGATGCAGCCCATTGCTGCGGCTGGTCAGTTCGAAGGAATAGATCCCGTGTGGCAGAGTGTTCCCATTTTGATCGGCCCCATCCCACTCCACCGGATCGGTCGACACCGGCAGCGACTCGCTATCAACGATGATTCCTTCTGCGTTTTTGACCACCAAGATAACCTCATCCGCAGCCGCAACCGGGTTCGGGGACAGAGTAATCGGGTCACCATCGAACAAAACCGGGGCGGCCACGCGCGCCTCTTTTCCAACCCAGTCCGCAATATCTGACATGCCCATCAACCCAAGCTGCGTTCCCATCGCCTTCAACAGGTCATTGGTCCGAACCTGCTGCTCGACACCCGAGAACGTTGCAAGCTGCACCGCATAGTCTGTCGACTCGATCGGGTTCAACGGATCTTGATTTTCCATCTGCGCGGTCAACATCACCAAAAACGTCTCGAAATCGGACGAGACCATCGGCCCGTCCGAGGCCGACGCCTCTGCATAATCCGCGGCGGGTGCCGTCAACGCGGCGGGCATAGCTGTAGGGGTAACGTTCATGCTGTGCTCCTTACACTCGAATATCCACACCCGCGCGTCCCGCGATGTTCAAAACGCGCGACACGGGATCGTCCAACATGCCTTGCGGGTCGGACTGCGGGTCATGCGAAGGATTTGACGAACGGTCATCGGAATATGTCCCGCCGCCACCTTCTGATGTTTGCTGTTGAAACGTGAAACTGACGTCCGACATGCCAAATTCGCGCATGTCTTGCGCCAGTTGGTCGATATGCCGCCGCATCAGATCCAGCGTGTCAGGTCGTTCGAAACTAAGAACGATATGCATGGAAGCGCCCTCAGATTGGAACGACATACGCAACCGCCCAAGCTCCTCAGGGCTGAGCGTCAGCTCGACCGGTCGGTCCGGTTGCTGACGGACGACCTCGGCGATTTGCACCAAGATCATCCGCGGGACTTCCGCCCCACGCATATGTGCCTGCGGCTTCAGATCACCCGATGTTGATGACACCTGTTCGACCACGCGAAACCCAAAATCGTCAAGGATCGGACGCTCGGCCTCTTGTTCGACCGAGTAAGCCACGGGTGTCGCAACCCAAGGCAGAGGAGTCTGCCTTACCGTCTCTGGAGCAGGCATCGTCTTCGTCCCAAGATCCGGTGCTGACTTATGCGCGGGTATGTCAGGTGCAATCTCCTCATTCTGCGATCTCGGATTATTTTGCTGCCGAACCTGGCTAACAACGGAAGTAGGTGCATGTACGCCGACGTTTTGCAGCTCGCTTAGCCGTGGTGTCGAAGCGGTTTTACTCTGGGAAGACCACTCTGCTTCTGTCGGGCGTTCAAAAACTTGTCCGGACCGTTCAAAAACTGCCTCATTGTCGAATACCTGCACAGCCGATGCGGAAGCACCATCAGCTATGAGATTTGAGCCAGCCAAAACCTGCGCTCGGACAGGCAGCATTTCATGAGTCACACCTGCTTCCAAAGGCAAGGGCAACTCTGAGGGCGGCGACACCACGTGGATTGCCAACTGCTGCCCTCCCGTTGCTTCACGCGCCTGGTTTACTGGCTCCAAAAGCTTCGAAGCGGGCGCTTCCGCCGCCGCGGCGGGCATTCCTGTTTCAGCATGTTTCCAAAGAGCGGCGTCCGTCGCTTCAGGCTTGTCGGCCTGAGGTGCAGGCCAGGCGGGCAACGCATCCTGCCGATACCATAACGGACCGTGATCCGATTCTGACCTAACCGCCGCTGACCTGGGCGTGATCGTTTCTGACGACGGAACCTGTTCAGGCGATGTGAAGTCACCATGCGCTGAGGCAACGATCAATCTTGGTGCGGGTTCTGCAATCTCGAGCTTCTTCCCTTGCACGTCATCCGCACGGTTAGGTGTACCTTGGGACAGCTCGGCAAACTCTAAGTGAGTAACTTCTCCAACATCTATCAGCTCCTCGGAAGCCTCCGGCTCCATCATAGGCTCTGCATCCGGCTCAACTGCCACTGCAAGGGGCAGTTCCACACCCCCCTTCGGTTTCTGTTCACCTAGGAACACCGCGTCAAAAGGCGTCGCCAGCGACCCAATCGACTCGCCCAAATCTAATGGTGGGGTTTGAAGTTCACGTTCTGCCTGTCCCGCATGCGAGAAAAGAAGCTGTGCAATGTGCATATGTTCCGTCCGGGATTTCTGCCTCGGTTAAGCGCAGATTTGCAGATGAGAATTACCAAATCTTTACCGCTGGCAGCGAGACTTGGAAAAACTGTGATCAATTTGAAAGGTCGACATCATGGATCCCGTTTCAGGAGCACCGATGCCTGTCGCGTCGCATAGAGCGGCTGCATCAGACCCACACGAAGCGCTTTGGAACGCTGCCAAAGAACTCGAAGCAAGCTTTCTGTCCGAGATGCTGAAATCGGCCGGAATCGGCAAGACACCCGACAGTTTTGGGGGCGGGATAGGAGAGGATCAGTTCGCCTCGTTCCTGCGCCAGGAACAAGCCCGCAGCATGGTCGACAGCGGTGGATTCGGCCTTGCCCAATCTCTTTTCGAAGCATTGAAGGAGCGTTCAGATGCAAAAGGTTAGTGATCTGCTTACCCTGCTTGAGGATGAGCGTCGGATGATTCTAAGCGGTGATCTTCGCAGCTTGCCTACTTTGACCGACGCCAAGGTGAACGCGCTGTCGCAGTTAGGGCAATCCGATGCCACCCAACAACAGATTTCTCAGCTCCAATCCATAGCCGCGCGAAATCAAAATCTGCTGACAGCGGCGGCCAATGGGATTCGCTCAGCGCAGCAAAGGCTCGACGCCATTCGCAATCGTGATCAGGGGGTCAAAACATATACGCAAACTGGGGCTTCTCAGATTCTGTCGCGTGTGTCCTCGAGCTTTGAAAAGCGCGCGTGACCCGCGCAGTTTAGTTCAACTTGTACGAAATCTAGTCAGCAAGATTCAGTATTCGTTCAGAGTTTCTGCGGCAGTTTCGCTTTGCATCCAAACGGGTGGCGCAGGCAATCAAATTGGCTTGCAGATGTCAGAAGGCAAAAACGTCCCGGGTGAGCCGGGGCAGGGAAACAGGCGCAAAGCGCCGTAGATCAAGGGGAATACAAAATGTCCAGCATTCTGACCAACAACAGCGCAATGGTGGCGCTTCAAACGCTGAAATCCATCAACTCGAACCTTGCCAGCACCCAGGCCGAGATCTCGACCGGTAAAGCTGTTGGCTCGGCCAAAGACAATGCTGCGGTCTGGGCAATCTCGAAAGTCATGGAAGCCGATGTAAAGGGCTTTAAAGGCATTTCTGAAAGCCTGTCGCTTGGCGAAAGCACGGTCGCAGTGGCGCGTCAGGCGTCGGAAACCGTGACTGATCTTCTGACCGAAATCAAAGGCAAGATCGTTGCCGCGCAGGAAGACAATGTCGATCGCGCCAAAATTCAGACCGATATTGTCGCGCTGCGCGATCAGATCACTTCGGTGGTGGGCGCGGCACAGTTCAACGGCCTGAACTTGGTCGACGGCTCCCAGTCCGGCACAAATTCGAATGGCAGTGTTGGTATTGACGTACTGTCCTCTCTTGACCGTCAGGCCGATGGGTCTGTTGTCACAAGTTCGATCGGTGTTGATGCGCAAAACCTCTCGCTGACTGCAGGCACGGACCTTGCTGCCGCAGCCGCATCAGTTGGCACTGACGCTGGAACAGTTGGTGTGATTGATGCCAATGATGGCGGCACAAACGATTCAATCACTCTGGATACATTCGCCTTTTTGGATGCGTCGGGGGGCGCTACGGCTACCGCAGCTGTCCTTCCCAATGCAGCGGGCGTTGATACGGCTGTGGACACCGGCTTGGTTGTCGGCGACCAGCTGTCGCTGACAGTGGGCACGGTTCAAGGCAACTATGTCGTGAAAGAAGGTGACACGGCTGAATCTGTCGTCGCCGGCATGAAGAACGCCATGGTAGCGGCCGGGCTGGATAGCGGCGCCCTGACCATGGACATCGATTCCAACGCGGGCCAGTTGGTCATCACCAACGAGACCAACGCCGATATTGCCTTCTCGTTCGAAGCGACCCGCGGTTCGGGTGGCCTGTCCGGACTTGGGACTATTGATGTATCGACTTCGTCTGGTGCGGACGCGGCCTTGGGCGCAATCGAGAATATGATCCAAACTTCGATCGACGCCTCGGCATCTTTCGGTTCGGTCGAAGGCCGGATTGAAATCCAGTCGGACTTCGTCGGCAAGCTGTCTGACTCGTTAAAATCGGGAATTGGTGCATTGGTTGACGCAGACATGGAGGCCGCCTCAGCCAAGCTACAAGCCCTTCAGGTTCAGCAACAGCTTGGCACCCAGGCTCTGTCGATCGCCAATCAGGCGCCACAGAACATCCTGTCGCTATTCCGCTAAAGGAACTGGAGGGTGCCAAAATGGCGCCCTCCGCCTTGCCCTTTTAAATTTCGTTACCGGAAGGAAATACCGTGAACGCAATCAGTATGGCCAAAACGGCCTATGCCCCCTCATCTCGTGCGGCATTGCAAACCAGCCGCGGCACCGAGTACGAGCTTTTCGCGCAAATCACACATCGCATGGACCAGCACGCAAAAAACAGTACATCAGGTTTTGCGGATCTCGCCCACGCCCTTCACGACAACCGAAAACTTTGGACTTTGCTGGCCGCAGACGTCGCCGAAGACATGAATGGCCTGCCGTCAGAATTGCGCGCACGTATCTTCTATCTGGCCGAATTTACAGCCGACTATACCCGCAAGATTCTCAGCGACGGCGCCGACCCATCTGTTCTGGTCGATATCAATACCGTGGTCATGCGTGGCCTGCGCCAAACCGGTGCAGCGGCATGAGTGGCTTGGTCCTGAAACTCAGCCCGAAAGAACGTGTTTTGATCAATGGTGCCGTCATCGAGAACGGCGATCGGAGATCACGACTTTCCGTCGTAACACCGAACGCAAACATCCTGCGCCTGAAAGACGCAATTCACCCCGAAGAGGTGAACACGCCTGTGCGGCGCGTCTGCTATATTGCGCAACTAATCTTGTCTGGGGACGCCAAAAAGGACGACGGACAGCTCCAGTTGCTACGTGGAATTGAGCAACTGAGTCAGGTGCTAACCGACCCTGACAGCCGAACTATTCTAAGCACTGCCACTGGGGCGGTCTTGGACGACCACTTTTATCAGGCGCTAAAACAGCTTAGGTCCTTACTGCCGCGTGAAGAACGCCTTCTGTCGGCGCGCTTCGTATGAGTTTTCAACCGGTCATACCGTTCAGCGGCGCGGCCGGTTGGGCCTTTTTGCAACGCACGAAAGACGCCCAGCAAACCGCGTTTGAAAATGGTGCGGTCCTGCAACGCGAAACGCAGTATTTCCAAGAGAACATCGGGGATATCACAACAGCCGAACAACTGGTGAGCGATCGTCGACTGCTGTCAGTTGCACTTGGGGCATACGGTCTCAGCGATGACATCAACAACACCTACTTTATTCGCAAAGTGTTGGAAGATGGGACGCTAAGTCCCGATGCATTGGCCAACAAGCTTTCGGACAAACGTTATTTCGAGATGGCCAAGGACTTCGGGTTTGGGGACTACAACATCGCACGCACCCAGATTTCGGATTTCGGCACAAAGACTGTCGCGGCGTACAAAGAACGACAGTTCGAAGTTGCGGTTGGCAATCAAAATCAGGACATGCGTCTTGCAATGAGTCTAGAACGCGACCTTAGCAATATCATTGGAAAATCCACATCAGATGCCGGCAAGTGGTATTCGGTTATGGGGAACCCCCCTTTGCGCCAAGTGTTTGAAACCGCGTTGGGGCTTCCGTCCTCGTTCGGAACCATCGATATCGACAAGCAACTTGAAGTCTTTCAGGAAAAATCCGAACGCTATTTCGGATCATCTACTGTTGATCAGTTTTCGGATCCGGAGCAGTTGGAAGAACTTACGCGCCTATTTCTGGTACGTTCTCAGATCGCGCAGGGTGCAACAGCGCTCAGCTCGAACTCGATCGCCCTAACATTGCTGCAGAACGTCTAACTCTGGCCCTCATTCTTGGCCACGCAATTCGCCAACCGTTCAAAACTGGTACGCGTGTCCACCACCTCGGGTGCGGCTATGAACCGATCAATCTTCGGCCAAGCCTCAACTGCGTGATCCAGCATCGCATCTGATCCCGCAGAATAGAGCCCTGCTTGAATCATCATTTCCGATCGATCATATAACCCCAACAGCTGGCGCCCTTCCGTGATAAATGCATTCTCCTCGTCCGAGGCCGCTTCGGGGAGCGCACGCGATACCGATCGCAACACATCAATCGCTGGAAACCGACCGCGTTCAGCAATTCTTCGGTCCAACACGACATGACCATCTAGAACCCCACGCAGAATATCTGCCACTGGTTCGTCCATATCTGATCCCGCCACTAGGACCGAGAAGACGGCAGTAATGTCTCCGGTTTGATAGACGCCAGGACCGGCACGTTCACAAAGCGAAGTAATTTGCTGCGTTGTGGATGGGGGATACCCGCGTAGATTTCCATTCTCGCCCGAGGCAAGTGCAATCTCGCGATGCGCCTCGGCAAATCGTGTAATGCTGTCAGCCAGAAACAACACCTGCCGCCCCAAATCACGAAAATGCTCGGCGACCGACATGGCCATCCACGCACACCGGCGTCGCATCATCGGTGATTGGTCCGATGTCGCGGCGACAACAACGGCGCGCTTCATCCCGTGCTCGCCCAAAACACGTTCAACAAACTCACGCACCTCACGCCCACGCTCGCCGATAAGCGCGATCACGACCACATCTGCATGTACGCCACGAGCAAGCTTGGCAAGCAATGTTGATTTCCCAACCCCAGAGCCAGCAAAAAGCCCGATCCGCTGTCCGGAAACAATCGGAAGGAAGGTGTTGAAAACAGTCATTCCGGTCTCAAGCCGCCCCCCAAGGGGCGGCGCGCGGTTGGGTTTGGCACTTCGCCCTTCAATGCACGCGTCTGTGTCCCCTGGAGGATAGGCTGACCGTCAAGACTTTGCCCCAGCGGATCCACAACACGCCCGATCCAACTGTCATCCGGCGCGATATTGGTTCCGCCCAACAACACAACCTCGTCTCCAATCTGAAGCCCCGCGCAATCTCCATCTGGCAGGACAGAAATATTCCCACCCGACAGCCCCAGGACCTCGCCCATGCGGGGGGCACCGGTACGCGGTTGAATTTGCACCAGATCTGCCTGAGCGGCGATTTCTGCAAGCCCTGACACCTCGACCATACCTTGCCAAATGTGGGTCACGCGCCCGATATGATTAACGACCTGCAGTGATGTAATCGCGGCGGACACCTGCTCGAACCCAACATTATGCATCGGCATTCTCCTAAAATTTTCTCTGAAACTGTTTATAAAGGAATCAGGGTTAAGCCTTGGTTGAAGCCAATCGAGGGAGAAGCCCCGATGTTTGAAAAATTGACCATATTTGCCAAGGCAAACGACCTTGCGCTCCATGCTGCGGCACGGCAGTCCGTCATCGCGCAGAACGTGGCGAACGCGGACACGCCGGGCTATCGCGCCCGCGACGTTGCCTCGTTTGCCGCGACGTATAAGCCCGACCGACCCGATCAAATGCGCGCCACGCGCAGCGGCCATATCGGGACAGATATGGCGACCTCCCCCGCAACAGAATCCAATGTCGTCTATCGCGCTGGTGCGACGTCGCCCAACGGGAACTCGGTCTCAATCGAGACCGAGATGATGATGGCCGCCGAAGCCAAACGGGATCATGACATGGCTCTGGCGGTCTACAAGTCGACGCTCGGCATTGTACGCAGCTCACTGGGGCGGAGGTAACGGGCCATGAGTGATCTTCGCAATTCCGTCGCCGCCGCCGCATCCGGCATGAAAAGTCAGGCCAACCGCCTGCGCCATGTGTCCGAGAATATCGCAAATGTGGACACGCCCGGCTATCGCAGAAAAATGGTCAGCTTCCAGGCCGCGCTTGAAGGTGGGCGCCGCACGGGACTGGTGGAAACGGGACGTGTCCAATTGGACCAAACTGCCCTGCCCAGCATCTATGACCCCTCGCATCCGCTTGCCGATGAAAGCGGTCACTATCATGGCTCGAACGTCGATCTGGTGATCGAGATCGCGGACGCCCGTGAAGCACAGCGGAGCTATGAAGCCAACCTAAAAATGTTCGACCAGTCGCGCCAGATGTCGCGCGGGCTGTTGGATCTGCTGCGCCGCTAGGAGGATAGACTATGGATATTCGTGCAACACTCGCCTCGCAGCAATATGCGGCCTCGCGTCAAGCGGCTCAGCCGACGGCGAATAATGAACAAAAAGTGAACAATTTCGCCGGTGTCGCGCAGGACTTCGCACAGACCCTGCAAACCGGGGAACGCACAGCGATGGCTGCGCTGTCTGGTGACGCCGATCCGCATGCGTTGGTGCAAGCACTGGCCCAGACCGAGCTGGCCGTCGAGACCGCCGTGACTGTCCGCGACAAGGTGGTCGAAGCCTATCAGGAAATCCTAAGGATGCCGGTCTGATGGACGAGATAATCTTCTATGACACGCTGCGCGCGGGGCTGTGGGATGCGGTCCTGATTTCGCTGCCCATCCTGTCGGTCGCCCTGATCGCCGGTCTGATCGTTGGTCTGTTCCAAGCACTGACCTCGATCCAAGAAATGACCCTGACCTTCGTGCCCAAGCTGGTAGCGATCCTTGTCGTCTTCTGGGGCAGCATGGGCTTCATGACCGAAACACTTGTCAGCTTCTTCCAGCTGCGCGTCGTTCCCTTGATTGCAGGAGGCTGAGATGGACAATATCGGCTATACATC
>CALJDH010000311.1 GCA_938023895.1 uncultured Aliiroseovarius sp. | reverse complement strand
CAGCGACGAGATGAACTCGGCCGCGCCTTCCGGCAGCAAAAACGTTTTCGGCTCATACCCGATGCGCGAGATCAGGATGTTTTCGCCGCCTGCGCTGGGTTGTGGGCCGTCAGCCATGTTGAAATCCCAGATGGATTTGGCGGGCCATTTGGCTTGCAGCACCTCACAGGCGGGGGCCAGCGTCAGATGGGCCTCCATCAACTCGTGCTGGCCAAGGGTGGTGAGTTTAGCCGGGTCAATCGGGTCGGCATCGCCCGCGTGATAGGCGCGTCGCAGGGCTAACTCCAGACGGGCCACATCTGGCAGGTATTTCAGGTGCAGCGTGCCCGGGAAGCTTTCCAGAAATCCGGGCAGGGCCGCGCCATAGTGCATCATCAGCTGCGAAGCTGGCGGGTGGATGCGCAGATAGACTTTCGCCATCTCGCGGAAGAACTCCTCGCCCAACAGTTTGGTCAACACCGGGAATCCGGTCAGCATCGCCTCGGACAGGCTGTGCACCACGTTGTTGCGATAGACCGAGAAGCGTTTGGAGGCCTGCTGGCCATCCGGGTTCACCAGCCCCGCGGGCACATCGGCTTGTGCGTTCAGGATCGCAGCGCGGAATTCGGCCTGAGATACGATGGCGCGGGCGGGCGTTTGGGTCAGTGTGCCTTGGGTCATGCGGACACCATCAGGCTTTGTCCTGCGACAACGGCCTCCATCTGCGCTGTGGCGCGGGCGGCTTCGCTTTCCAGCACATCCCACTCGGGCACGTCATTGTCCCACTCGATCAGGGCAGGGCGCGCGCCAGTGCGGGCGATGACGTGGTCAAACAACGCCCAGACGGGCTCGTCCACGGGTTTGCCGTGGCTGTCGATCAACAGCTTGCGGCCAAGTTCGTCCGCGTCTTCGTCGTGGCCGGCAAGGTGGATTTCCTCGACCAATTCCAGCGGATAGGCGTCCAGATAGTCCAGTGCCTCGAACTCCAGATTGGTGGCCGAGATGAAGACGTTGTTCACGTCCAGAAGCAGGCCACAACCAGTGCGGCGGGCGACTTCACGGATGAAGTCGGGCTCGGACCAGGTGCTTTCCGCGAAGGCCAGGTAAGACGACGGGTTTTCCAGCAGCATCTTGCGGCCTAGCAGGTCCTGCACCTCGTTGATATGGGCGGTGACGCGGGTCAGCGTGTCGTTCGTGTAGGGCAGGGGCAGCAAGTCGTTCAGGAAGGCACTGTCATGGGTCGACCACGCCAGATGTTCCGAGAAGCTGGCCGGGTTTAGCCAATCCACCAGCTTTTTCAAACGGGCCAGATGTTCCGGGTCCAAGCGGCCCTCGCCGCCGATCGAAGCGCCTACACCATGCACTGAAATCGGGAAGTGCTCCGCAAGATGACGTAGCTGTGCGATCTGACGACCACCGTCGACCATATAGTTCTCGGCGTGGATCTCCAGCCAGGTGACAGCACCGGGCGCGTTCAGAAGGTCTTGGAAATGCTGCGGCTTGTATCCAACGCCAGCGCCAACGGGAAGCGTCGTGTTGTTGCGTTGGTTCAGCATGTCAAAGCCCTTCATGTTCTTGTGCGTTTGGGTCGCTCTGGCCAATTCGGCCTTGGCCAGAGCGGTCTTATGGGGACTAGTCAGAAATCTGTGCGGATTAGCCGGGCAGGTTCATCTCGGTCGCGGTCAGCGAACCCATGTGTTTCTTGCCGTCTGCATCGGTGATTTCCATGGTTTCGCAAGTGCCGGCCGGAACCAGCTTCCAAGCGTTGCCCTGATAGTCGATGGTCGACGAACCGGCGCAGGTGGTGCCGGGACCAGCTGCACAGTCATTCTGGCCTGCCAGCGAAACACCGAAGCATTTTTCATTGTCTTCAGCAAAAGCCGGAGCAGCGTTGGCAGCTACAGCAGCGGTGACGGCGCCCAGGATGGCTACAGTTTTCTTCGACATCGTATTTCCTTTCGGGTTTGTAATTCGTTCCGCTTCGAGGCGGTAAGGAAAAGCTAAGCGGGGAAATGGGCGGTCTCCACTCACGAAAACGTGGATCACGGGCCTGTCAGGTCAGCGCGAGCGGCGCATAACGCGGGCGTGAGCGGAAGAGGTCACGGGCAATTGGCGAAAGCCCAAGAAAACTTGCGTTTCCGCCGGGTTGGCCAGTTTGCGCGGTCTTGAATTGTTACGAAAACTGCCGTCGCGCGGATCACATCTTTCAAGATTGGGCGTGCAGATTTTTGTAATGTTACAACTTTCTGCGCTGCGGCAGGGGCGGTCTCACGTGTTTTGTGAGCCCGTGTAACAGCCCTTGGACATAAAAAAGCGCCCTCTGACGGGGTCAAAGGGCGCTTTAGTTAAGGATTTAGGCGGTCAGGCCAGGTCGGGCGCGGTGGCTTCCTTGGCCAAATCGGCGGCGACCTCGTCCAGCGGCAGCACTTTCGAGTGCTTCTCGCCCAGACGACGCATCGACACGGTGCCGTCTTCGACCTCTTTCATGCCGACGGCCAGAATGACCGGCACTTTACCGACCGAGTGCTCGCGGACCTTATAGTTGATCTTCTCGTTGCGAATGTCGGCCTCGGCACGGATACCTTGGGCTTTCAGGGTCTCGACGACTTGATGCACATAATCATCCGCGTCCGACACGATCGAGGCGACAACTACCTGGCGCGGCGCCAGCCAGAAGGGCAGTTTTCCCGCGTGTTCTTCAATCAGGATGCCAATGAAACGCTCGAACGAGCCCAGCGTCGCGCGGTGCAACATGACCGGGCGGTGCTTGGCGCCGTCTTCACCGATATAGTTGGCCTCAAGACGTTCCGGCAAGAATGGGTCCACCTGCAGCGTGCCGCACTGCCAGTCACGGCCGATGGCATCGGTCAGGGTGAACTCGAGCTTCGGACCATAGAACGCGCCTTCGCCTTCGAGGATCTCATACTCGTAGCCCGCCGCATTACAGGCGTCACCAAGTGCCTTTTCCACGCGGTCCCAGCTTTCATCTTCACCGATGCGCTTTTCCGGACGGGTCGACAGCTTGATGGTCCAGTTGTGGAAGCCCAGATCGGCATAGACCTTGGACAGGAATTCGATGAACCGTGCGGTTTCTTCGGTGATCTGATCTTCGGTACAGAAGATGTGCCCATCATCCTGCGTGAACCCGCGTACCCGCATGATCCCATGCAGAGCCCCCGAAGGCTCATAGCGCGCACAGGAGCCGAACTCGGCCATGCGTAGGGGCAGGTCGCGATAGGATTTGAGGCCCTGATTGAACACCTGCACGTGGCACGGGCAGTTCATGGGCTTCAGCGCATTCACCGCCTTTTCGCGGGCGTGATCCTCGTCCACCTCAACGATGAACATGTTTTCTTGGTATTTGTCCCAGTGACCCGAGGCGATCCACAGTTTGCGGTCCACGACTTGAGGCGTGTTGACCTCGACATAGCCGCCCTTGCGTTGCTGGCGACGCATGTAGTCTTGAAGCTCGGTATAGATGGTCCAGCCGTTCGGGTGCCAGAACACCTGACCGGGGGCTTCTTCCTGCATGTGGAACAGGTTCATTTCTTTGCCCAGCTTGCGGTGGTCGCGCTTGGCGGCCTCTTCCAGCATGTGCAGGTGCTTCTTCAGCCCGTCCTTGTTCTGGAAGGCCACACCATAGATACGTTGAAGCATGGCGCGGTCGCTATCACCGCGCCAGTATGCCCCGGCCACGCTCATCAATTTGAACGCGTCGGCGGGCAGCTGGCCCGTGTGCTGCAGGTGCGGACCACGGCAGAGATCCTGCCAGTGCCCGTGCCAGTACATACGCAGCGGTTCGTCGCCCGGAATGGCTTCGATCAGCTCGACCTTGTAAGGTTCATTGTTGGCCTGATAGAACTTCACCGCGCGGTCACGTTCCCAGATCTCGGTGGTGACGGGATCGCGCTTATTGATGATTTCTTTCATCTTGGCTTCGATCGCGCCCAGATCTTCCGGCGTGAACGGCTCTTCGCGGTCGAAGTCATAGTACCAGCCATTGTCGATAACCGGGCCGATGGTGACTTTGACGTCCGGCCAGATCTCTTGCACGGCACGCGCCATCACGTGGGCAAAGTCGTGGCGGATCAGTTCCAGCGCCTGATCGGGATCCTTCATCGTATGAATGGCGATCTGAGCGTCGTCCTCGATCGGCCATTGCAGGTCCCAATGGGCCCCGTTCACAGTGGCGGAAATGGCCTTCTTGGCCAGCGAGTTGGAAATGCTGGCAGCGACCTCAGCAGGGGTTACACCTGCGTCGAACTTACGCGCATTGCCATCGGGAAATGTAAGGGAAATCTGGCTCATTTGCCTAGCTCCTCGTCGTTTTGGCGCCCACGGAACGCCCGGTTGCGGGTTATGTGTGCGCGTCTTTTGACGGCTTGCGACAGCTCTGTCAACGCCCGACCCGACACAAGAGGGATTGCACTGGCGCACGCGGTGGATATTGTCGTCGCCAACAACAGACGAGGGAGCCAATATGTCCGAAATCCAGCACCTAGACACCAAACAGGGGCGTCGCATTGCCTATGTGAAAACAGAGGGGCAGGGGCCGACGATTGTGTTCCTGTCTGGTCTGAAATCGGACATGGAAGGCACCAAGGCCGTCGCGCTTGAAGCGTGGGCGAAAGAGCAAGGCCGCGCTTTCCTGCGGTTTGACTATTCCGGCCACGGCGTCAGCTCGGGCGAGTTTGCCGAAGGCAGCATAGGCGACTGGCACGAGGACACGCTGGAAGTCGTCGACAAGCTGATCGACGGACCCATTCTGGCGGTCGGCAGCTCGATGGGCGGCTGGCAGTCGCTTCTGTTGTCGCGGGCGCGGCCCGAGCGGATCATGGGGCTGGTGACCATCGCCGCCGCGCCGGATTTCACCGAGGATGGATATTGGGCTGGGTTCACCGACGAGCAGAAAGCCGAGTTGGAGCGCGAAGGCTTCCTGACGCTCCCCTCGGATTACGACGAGGACTACATCATCACCAAACGTCTGATCGAGGATGGGCGCGACAACTTCGTCCTGCGTTCGCCGCTGAAACTGGATATGCCCGTACGTTTCCTTCAGGGGACCGAAGATGACGCGGTGCCGACCTCGCAAGCCGTGAAGCTGCTGGAGCATGTCGAAGGCGACGATATCCGCCTGATCCTGGTGAAAGGAGCGGATCATCGGTTCTCGGATGACGAATGCCTGCGCACGATCCAGAAAATGGTAAAGGTCGTTCTGACCCGAGGTGCAGCATGAAGGGTCCGTTGCGTACCGCCATGGGTGTATCCGCTGTTGTTGCGGCCCTGTTCGTAATCGGACCGTACGAGCCGGTTGATCTTAATGTTCAGTTTGACGAAGCCGCCATCGGTCCTGATCCCGAAGCCTATTTGGCGCAGCGGGAAGCGGTGTTCGATGATCTGGTAAACGGTGCCGAGAAACAGATCGTTTGGGCAGGCGAGGCAGGGCAGAAGACGCCCTTGTCCGTCGTCTATATCCACGGGTTCTCTGCCACCCATCAGGAAATCAGTCCAGCCCAACAACTGGTGGCCGAAGGACTGGGCGCTAACCTTTATAATGCGCGTCTGGCGGGGCACGGTCGTAGCGCCGAGGCAATGGCGGGGCCGACCGTCAATGACTGGATGGTCGATTTTGCCGAGGCGATGGCGATCGGACGTGCCATCGGGGAAGAGGTTCTGATCATAGCAACCTCGACGGGCGGCACTGTGACGGCGCTTGGCATGTTTGACGACACGGCGTCCAAAGCTGTGAAGGGGATCACTTTCATCTCGCCCAATTTCGGGATTAAGGATTCCAAGGCCGCCCTTCTGACCTTCCCCGCTGCGCGTCACTGGGTGCCGCTGGCAGTGGGCTCCACCCGTGGCTTCACGCCAATCAATGACGCGCAAGCCAAGTATTGGACGGAAAGCTATCCCACCACTGCGTTGATGCCGATGGCGGCGATGGTGAAGGTCGCGGCGAATTCGGGCTATGGGATTGTCGATGTACCGGCACTGTTCATCTACTCTAAAGAGGATCAGGTGGTATCGGCCGATGCGACCGAGAAGGTTGCCGCAGGATGGGGCGGGATCGTGTATCGGCACGTGGTGTCCTCGGCGGCGGTCGATGATCCGATGGCGCATGTGTTGGCGGGCGACATTGTCAGTCCGAATGGCACAGATCCCACGGTCGCGAAAATTCTGGACTGGGCACGCGGGTTATAACTTGCGCCCATCCGGGGCAGCCCTCACAGTTCTGCTAAAGAAGATAAAAAATAACGAGGCAGGCATGAGGGAACCTTTGGTTTTGATTCCGGGGATGATGTGCGACGCACGCGTTTTCGGGCCGCAAATCAATGACTTATCACGTGACCACACAGTGATTGTGGCCACACCCACGCAAGGTGAAACCGTCCGCGAGATGGCGTCGCGTTTGCTGGATCAACTGCCTTCGCGCTTTGCGCTGGCGGGGCTTAGCCTTGGCGGGATCGTCGCGATGGAGATGGCGCGACGTGCGCCCGACCGGGTGAACCGGCTGGCGCTGATCTCGACCTCGCCCTTGGCGGATACGCCCGCGCAGGCCGCGTGGCGCGAACCGCAGATCGTGCACGCCAACATTGGTCGGCTGGATCAAGCGATGTCCGAGGCATTCTCGCCCGAGGTACTGGCGCCCGGACCGAAACGAGACGAGATCATGGATCTGGTGTTCCAAATGGCCCGCGATATCGGGCCAGAGGTCTTCGTGCGCCAGTCCCGCGCGCTACAACGCAGACCGGACGCGCAGCGCGCGCTACAACGATTGAAGGTGCCGACAATGGTGATGTGTGGCGCGCATGACAAGCTGACCCCACCCAAGCGCCATGAAACCATGGCCGAACTGGTTCAGGACGCCGAGCTGGTCATCCTGCCGGAAGCAGGGCACCTGCCGACACTGGAAACGCCCGAGCATGTGAATATCGGTTTGCGTGCTTGGATGGAGTTGCCATTGCAGTTGAGGGTTCGCGCCATCGCGTGATCTCTGCCTCTAGGACATAAAAAACGCGCCGTGCCGCAGGGCAGGCGCGTTTTTTGTGTCTTTAGCGAACCACCGGTTTAGCTGGCAGCTTTCTTCACGGCCTTCACAGCAACCGGCTTGCCCTTCTTGGCGGCCTTTTTCTTCGCAGCCTGTGCGGCGTGGCGTCCCGCGTTCTGGTCAATGAAGTCCAGAACCAGCGGGCGGATGTTGTTGCGCCAACTCTTGCCCGCGAAAATACCATAGTGACCGGCGCCTTCTTCTAGGTGGCTGGCTTTCTTGTCGTCCGACAGGCCCGTCAGCAGGTCCAGAGCAGCGATACACTGGCCCGGGGCGGTAATGTCGTCCTTGGTGCCTTCGACGGTCTTCACGGCAACATCGGTGATGGCGCCAATATCGATCTTGTGGCCATCCACGACGAACTCGTTCTTCGCGACTTCGCAATTCTTAAACAGACGTTCGACGGTCGACAGATAGAACTCGGCGGTCATGTCCATGACGGCCAGGTACTCATCGTAGAAACGGTTGTGCTTGTCGTGGTCCGACGCCTCGCCCTTGGCGACGCGCATGATCTGGTCGGCAAAGGCTTTTGAGTGCGTCTCGGAGTTCATCGACATGAAGCCGGCCAGCTGCAGCAGGCCCGGATAGACCATGCGGCCCGCACCGTCATACTTGAAGCCTACGCGCTGAATTGCCAGTTCTTCCAGCTGGCCCATGGTCACGCGACGACCAAAGTCGGTCACGTCGGTGGCAGCTGCATCCGGGTTGATCGGGCCACCGATCAGGGTCAGGGTCTGCGGCTGCGCCTCGGGGTCGATCTCAGCCAGATAGGCGGTGGCGGCCAACGTCAGCGGGGCTGGTTGGCACACAGCCACAACGTTGATGTCCGGGCCAAGGGCGCGCATGAAGTCCACCAGATAGAGGGTATAATCTTCGACGTCGAACTTGCCTTCGCTGACCGGGATGTCACGGGCATTGTGCCAGTCGGTCACATAGACTTCGGCGTCGGGCAGAAGGCTGGCGACGGTCGAGTGCAGCAGCGTCGCATAGTGGCCCGACATGGGGGCAACCAGCATCACGCGGCGTGCTTTTTCTGGACGGCCCAGAACCTTGAATTGGATCAAATCGCCGAAGGGACGCTCGACCAGCTTCTCGATCTGCACCACGTGATCACGCCCGTCTTCGGCCACCACACTGGTGATGCCCCAGTCCGGCTTTACAATCATACGGTGAAAGCTGCGCTCGGTGACTTCGCCCCAGGCGGCCATCATTTGAAACACAGGGCTGGGGAACAAAGCCGTCGCCGGGTAGGAGCCCATTGCTGCAGCCGTGGCGCCAAGCCACTGATTCGTATTCCGGATGGTCTCCATCAGGTCGTAGGTCGCCATATAGCGCATGCACAATCCCCTAATTAGCCTTTGCTTTTTCGGTGCTGCGTTTGCATAGTCCTTAACACATGCGGTTTTTGATATGCTGCAGTAGCGAAATGATAGGGGGGAATTCGTCTTATGACAACTGATCAAAAAGAAACTTCGGCAGGTTTGGTGCCGGATACCAGCGAATTGGGCGCGAATCTTGCTAAGATTGAAGAGCTGTCCACCCGTCTGGGCGAGATCATGTCAAACCGAAAACCCGTACGTCCCAGCCTTCAGGGCCCGGGGCAGGACTTTTATATCAAGGCGGCCAATTCGATGTGGTCCGACATGATGGCCAACCCCGCGAAAATGATCGAACAGCAGGCCGCCTTCTGGGGCAAAACGCTGGAACACGCGGTCGAAGCGCAGTCGGCCCTGATGTCGGGCGAGTTCAAAGCCCCTGAAGACAACGGTCCCAAGGATCGCCGTTTCTCGAACCCCCTTTGGGAAACGCATCCTTACTTTAATTATCTGAAGCGGCAGTATCAGATCACCTCGGGTGCGATGTCTGAAGCCTTGGACGGTGTCGAAGGGCTGGATGCAGATGAGCGCAAGCGACTGGACTTCTTTACCCAGCAAATGATCGACATGATGAGCCCGACAAACTTTCTGGGCACCAACCCCGACGCGATGGAACGCGCGATCGAGACGAACGGTCAGTCGTTGGTCGATGGGCTGGAGAACCTTGTGTCGGATCTGGAGGCCAATGACGGCGAGCTTCTGGTCAAGCTGGTCGACGAAAGCGCATTCGAGGTTGGTGGAAACATCGCGACTACCCCCGGCGAGGTCGTCTATCGCAACCGCATGATCGAGCTGATCCAATACACCCCCACGACCGAGAAGGTCTATGCGCGGCCTCTGATCATCTTCCCGCCCTGGATCAACAAGTTCTACATCATGGACCTGAAAGAACAGAACAGCCTGATCAAATGGATCGTTGATCAGGGCTATACGCTGTTTGTTGTCAGTTGGGTCAACCCGGACGCTACATATAGTGATGTAGGGTTGGGGGATTACGTGGAAGACGGCTATATGGCTGCGATCCGCGAGGTGAAAGCGATCACAGGTCAGCAGAAGGTAAACGTTGTTGGCTATTGTATTGCGGGCACCACGTTGTCCCTGACGCTGGCGCTGATGAAGAAGCGTGGCGACAAGTCGGTGAACTCGGCCACATTCTTTACCACGCTGACCGATTTCGCGGATCAGGGCGAGGTTGGTGTGTTCCTGGATGAGGATTTCGTCGACGGAATCGAAGAAGAGGTGACCGAACGCGGTTATCTGGATAGCTTCTTCATGTCGCGCACCTTCTCGTACTTGCGCCCAAATGACCTGATCTATGGTCCGGCAATCAACAGCTACATGCTGGGTAAGACGCCACCGGCCTTTGATCTGCTCTACTGGAATGGCGATAGCACCAACCTGCCAGCCAAGATGACAGTCGAGTATCTGCGCGGGCTGTGTGTGGGCAACGAATTCGCTGAGGATGGATTTAACCTGCTGGGTGAAACCCTGAAGCTGTCGGATGTCGAGACTCCGATCTGCGCCATCGCCTGCGAGACCGATCACATCGCTGCGTGGAAGTCTTCTTATATCGGGATGCGGCAGATGTCCGGCAAGGACAAGACCTTTATCCTGTCCGAAAGCGGTCATATCGCAGGGATCGTGAACCCGCCCTCGAAGAAGAAATACGGGCACTATACCAACCAGGATTGGACCGAGGCACCCGAGGACTGGCAGGAAGGTGCCAGCTTCCACGAAGGATCGTGGTGGGGCCGCTGGGACAAATGGCTGTCTAAGAAGTCCGGCAAGAAGGTCGATGCGCGCGAGCCCGGTGATTCGTCGCACCAGCCGCTTGCGCCAGCACCCGGAACCTACGTAAGGGCGGTACCGGAAGCCTAGTGTCGTCTAAGGGCTTGTGAAATCAACAACTTAAAGCGGTATATGCTGCAGTGCAGAAAAAACTTGATTTGCTGCACTGCAGCATACATATTGGTTGCAGAAACAGAACGGCGCTTTCTCCCGGCGCCCCCGCAACTCTAGGAGCTTTAAGATGACTAAGACTCAAGACTTCAACAAAATGTTCCAGGACATGATGGCCAACTTCCCGATGGACATGTCGATTGCTCAAGACGCTTTCAAAAACCAGGCCGCCCTGGGCGAGAAAATGTCGAAAGTAGCCCTGCAGGCTGCTGACAAATCGGCCGAGATCTCGACCAAGTGGACCAAAGAAACCCTGGCCAAAATGGGTGACGTTGCTGCTGCCAAAGACGAAGCAACCGACTACACCAAAGCCATGACCGACTTCGCTTCGGCTCAGGCTGAACTGGCTGCTGAAAATATGGCTGCTTTCGCTGAAGTTGCTAAAAAAGTTCAAGCTGAAACCGTTGAGTTGATGATGGCTGCCGGCAAAGAGCTGGGCGAAGAAGCTCAGGCTGCAGTTAAAAAAGCAACCGACGAAGTTTCGAAAGCTGCCAAAAAGGCAACCTCGAAATAAGTAAGGATATATGCCGGAGCACTCCTCCCCCCGGCAACTTCCTGAAGGACGGGTCATTGACCCGTCCTTTTCTTTTTGAGGGTTCCGCACGGAATTTGAGCAAAAGTCTTGCCTTTACGCCCCGCGCTGTTAGGATTTTGCAGTGCAGAAAGACAAATTTCTGCGGGGAGGTAACATGAACAAGTCTCAGGACGCGCTGCTGATCAAGCGATATGCAAGCCGGCGGCTCTATAATACGGAAACGTCCGATTACGTCACCTTGGACGACATTGCGGGGTTCATCCGTGATGGGCGCGAGGTGCAGATCATTGACCTGAAATCCGGTGATGACCTGACGCGTCAGTATCTACTGCAAATTATTGCGGAACACGAAAGCCGCGGCGAAAACGTCTTGCCGGTGGATGTGCTGACCGATCTGGTCCGTTCCTATACCACGCAGGCCCAAAGCATTGTGCCGCAGTTTCTTGCGGCCAGCTTCGAGATGCTGCGTGATGGTCAGTCGAAGATGATGGAAAATTTTGGCGGCATCGGCAATCCCATGGCGAACATGCCGGGGTTCGAGGCCATGCAAGCCCAGCAGGAAGCCTTCATGAAAGCGATGATGAGCGGCTTCTCCGGATCTTCGGGACCAACGCAGGATAGCGAAACGGAAGAGAAGTCAGGTGATGCCGACGAGCTGGATAAGATAAAGAAGCAATTGGTCGAGCTTCAGTCGAAGCTGTCTAAACTCAGCTAAGACAAACGTCACTGACTAAATGGAAAAGCCCGGCACAGACCGGGCTTTCTTCGTTTCGCGTAGTACTTAACGGCTTAGTAGGTCCGGATCAGCCCGACCAGCTTACCCTGCACTTTCACCTGACCTTCAGGCAAAAGGCGGGTTTCATAGGCAGGGTTTGCCGCCTCAAGCGCGATCATATCGCCGTTCTTGCGGTAGCGTTTCAGCGTTGCCTCGTAGCCATCAACCTGTGCAACCACGATGTCGCCATTGTCAGCTTGATTGGTTTCGCGGATCACAACGACATCTCCGTTGTTGATCCCGGCGTCAATCATCGAGTCGCCTTTCACTTCAAGCGCATAGTGGCGTCCGCCAGAACCCAGCATCGCGCCGGGTACAGACACATGTTGTGCCCCATCGGTGATGGCTTCGATCGGCTCGCCTGCAGCAATCCGGCCCAGAAGCGGAAGCTCGTTCACGCCGAGCGCGTCCAAGGGCATCGCGGTATTTGGCGTGCTTTCAGGGCGCCCGCCTTCAACTACCCGCGGTTCGAACCCGGCACGGCCGCCAGTTTCCATGGTCTCGGGCAGTTTTACGATCTCGATCGCGCGGGCGCGATGGGCGAGGCGGCGGATAAAACCGCGTTCCTCAAGCGCTGTGATCAAACGGTGAATGCCGGACTTGGAGCGTAGGTCCAGCGCCTCTTTCATCTCGTCAAAAGACGGCGATACACCATCCTTTTGCATGCGTTTGTGGATAAATTCCAGAAGCTCCAACTGCTTGCGGGTCAGCATCTGCGTTCCTCCGTCCTCGTTTGCGGGGCGAAAGGGAAAGATTCAGACCTTCAGCCCAGAGCCCTCGTTGCGGGGCGTTCAAGTTCTGTTCTATCCATGTTCTCTTTTTGTGTCAACTGTGGGCCGATGCGTGGCCCTGCGGATCAGATCGGCAGATACTCAACCTGTGCACCGGCTTCCAGCGCGGGCGCCGCGACCGGGCGTACCAGCAGCGCATTCGCTTGCGCCAAAACGCTCAGAAGGGCGCTGTCCTGGCTGTCGAAGACAGTGATTTCGCCGCTATCAACACGAGCACGCATATAGTGCTCGCGGGGGCCGTTCGGGCCAATATCTGCAGAAAGAGTAGCGTGGTGACGTGGCGCGGCGGCTTCACCTAGCCCCTGCATGGCGCGCAGGGCTGGAACGAGGAACACATGGCCGCAAACCATTGAAGACACTGGGTTTCCGGGCAGCCCGATCATCACGGCATCGCCCATGCGACCAGCCATCAACGGTTTTCCGGGGCGCATCAGGACTTTGTAGAAACTCTGATCCATGCCCATTTCGGCCGCCACATCGCCAACGATGTCGTGATCCCCGACCGAGGCGCCACCAATGGTCACGATCAGGTCGGCGTCCGCTGCCAGATCCAGCGCGGTGCGCAGGCTGTCTGCATTGTCGCGTGCGATGGGCAACATACGGGCATGGCCACCGTTTGCCTCGATCAGGGCTTTCAGACCGAAACTGTTCGAGGCGATGATTTGGTCCGGGCCCGGTTCCTCGCCGGGCATGACCAGTTCGTCCCCGGTGGCCAAAAGCGCTACGACGGGTTTGCGGGACACGGTCAGGGTGGGCACGTTCATCGCTGCGGCCAGCGCCAGATCGGAGGGCGTCAGCACGCGGGGGGCAGGGATGCTATCACCGGGTTTGAAGTCGGCACCTGCCGGGCGCACATGCGGTCCTTTGTCGAGCTTTCGGGCCAGCGTAATCAGGTTGCCCTTGCGGTCCACATCTTCCTGAATGATCACGCGATTGGTGCCTTCGGGCAGGGGCGCGCCGGTGAAGATGCGCACGCATTCGCCGGGGCCGACGCGGCCGTCGAACCCGTGGCCGGCGGCACTTTCGCCAATCACGCGGAACATCGCCTCGGGATCGGCTTCCACGCCGTTCAGCGCGTAGCCATCCATGGCCGAGGCGGCGAAAGGCGGTTGCAGGCGGGTGGCGGTGACGGGAGCGGCGAGGGCACGACCCGCGGCCTCGGCCAGCGACACCTCTTCGGTTCCACAAGGCGTGACCAGATCAAAGATTGCGTCCAACGCCTCGTTCACCGTGATCATCAGTCTGCCCCAGAATCTGCCGTGTAAGTTCCTGATTTTCCGCCTTCTTTGCGCAGAAGGCGAATACCCGTGATTTCCATGCCCTTTTCCGCCGCTTTCAGCATGTCATAGACCGTCAGGCAGGCGGTCGACACGGCGGTCAGGGCTTCCATTTCCACGCCAGTCTGGCCGCCGGTTTTCACGGTCGCCGTGATGCGCACGCCGGGCAGGTCGGGCTGCGGCTCAAGCTCCAGCGCAACCTTCGTGATCGGCAGCGGGTGGCAGAGCGGGATCAAGTCCGAGGTTTTCTTGGCCCCCATGATCCCGGCCAGCCGCGCAATACCCAGCACGTCGCCTTTCTTGGCCGTGCCCGAGGTCACCAACGCCAGTGTCTCAGGCGTCATGCGCACGAATCCTTCGGCCAGCGCAACGCGGTCCGTCACGGCCTTGTCCGAGACATCGACCATATGGGCCTGTCCCTCGGCGTCGAAATGGGTCAGGGGGCTATCGCTCATGCGGGCACCGGGTCAGCAAGGATGGCGCGGGTTGCGGCCTCGACATCGTCTTGACGCATCAGGCTTTCACCGATCAGGAAGCTGCGCGCGCCATGCTCGGCCATATCGGCCAGATCTTGCGGGGTGAAGAGGCCACTTTCGCAGACCAGATGACGCTCTTTCCCGGCCAATTTCGACAGGCGGCGGGTGGTGTCGAGCGAAGTCTCGAAGGTCTTCAGGTTGCGGTTGTTCACGCCCAGAAGCGGGGACTTCAGGATCGTCGCGCGTTCCAGCTCTTCCTCGTCATGGACTTCGACCAGTACATCCATGCCCCAAGAAAAGGCTGCATCTTCAAGATCTTGTGCTTGGCTGTCTTCGACCGAGGCCATGATGATCAGGATGCAGTCGGCGCCCAAGGCGCGGGCTTCGGCGACCTGATAGGTGTCATACATGAAGTCCTTGCGCAGCGCGGGCAGCGACACGGCGGACCGGGCGGCGACAAGGAACTCATCTGCGCCTTGGAAGGACGGTGCGTCGGTCAGGACCGACAGGCAGGATGCGCCGCCGGCCTCGTAGGCTTTGGCGATCGCGGGAGGGTCGAAATCCGGGCGGATCAAGCCCTTGGACGGGCTGGCCTTTTTGACCTCGGCGATCAGGCCATAGCCGGTTTCGGCGTCTTTCATCAGGGATGTCGCGAAGCCACGGGTGGGGCTTGCGGCGCGGGCGGCGGCCTCGACCTCGGACAGGGGGCGGGCGGCTTTGCACGCGGCCAC
>CALJDH010000310.1 GCA_938023895.1 uncultured Aliiroseovarius sp. | reverse complement strand
TGCCCGACAACGTCATCATCTGGCGCCACGCGCTGAAACCGTCGCTTCTGCCGGTGATTTCCTACCTTGGCCCGGCCTTTGTGGGCATGGTCACCGGATCCTTCATCATCGACGCGATCTTCGGCACCGGGGGCATTGGCTATTTCTACGTAAATGCGGCCTTTAACCGGGACTACGCAGTCATGATGGGCCTGACGATCTTGCTGGGATCCATGACAATCATGTTCAACATGGTGGTTGATATCCTCTACGCGTGGATCGACCCGAAGATCCGGCTGTGAGGGTAGGACAATGAACGACAGACTTGCTCAACCCTTCCAGCAACCCAAAACCCGCGAGATCGCCGAGCGGATGGCCGAAGACGTCAAGGGTCGCTCGCTTTGGGCCGACGCACGCCGCCGTTTCGTCGCCAACCGTGCCGCGATGGTGTCGGTGGTCGTGCTGACGCTGATCGTGCTCTTCTCGCTCTTCGGGCAGGCCATTAGTGAATACGATATCGAGACGATCGACTGGGACGTGCTTGGCAACGTGGCAACTGCGGGAAAACCCTCGATCGAAAACGGTCACTATTTCGGCTTCGATGAGAACGGGCGCGACCTGTATAACCGCGTGGTCCAAGGCTCGCGCATCTCGCTGGCCGTGGGCGTGATCGGCGCACTGGTCGCGGTGATCGTTGGTACCATCTATGGCGCGACCGCGGGCTTCATCGGCGGACGCGTGGACAGCATCATGATGCGACTGGTCGATATATTTATGTCGATCCCGTATATGTTCGTGCTGATCCTGCTGCTGGTCGTCGCCGGTCGCTCGATCACTATGATCTTTGTCGGCATCGGCCTGACCGCATGGCTAGACATGAGCCGCATTGTGCGCGGACAGACGCTATCCATCAAGAACCGCGAGTTTGTCGAAGCGGCGATTGCCATCGGCGTGCCCACATGGCGCATCATCATCCGCCACATCGTGCCCAATCTTTTGGGCGTGGTGGTGGTCTATGCGACGCTTCTGGTGCCGCAGATGATCCTGACGGAAAGCTTCATTTCCTTCCTTGGGCTTGGCGTTCAGGAACCCTTCACCAGCTGGGGTGCGCTTTTGTCGGAAGGCACCAAGACCATGAATTATGGAACGCTGTGGCACCTAGCCTTCCCGTTATTCTTCTTCGTGGTCACCATCTTCTGTTTCTTTTTCATCGGTGACGGTCTGCGCGACGCGCTGGACCCGAAAGACCGTTAAGGGGGGCGTGAGTTATGGCACTACTTGAAGTCCGCGACCTAAGCGTCAAATTCGACACGCCCGACGGCACCGTGACCGCCGTGGACAAGATCAGCTTTGATCTGGAAGCCGGGGAAACCCTTGGCGTGGTGGGCGAAAGCGGATCGGGCAAAAGCCAGACCGTCTTTGCCATCATGGGGCTGTTGGCCCAGAACGGTCAGGCAACCGGTTCGGTGAAACTTGAAGGGCAAGAGATCCTGAACATGCCGCTGGCGCAGCTGAACAAGATCCGCGCCGAACGCATCGCGATGATCTTTCAGGATCCGATGACCTGTCTGAACCCGTTCCTGCGGGTGTCCGATCAGATGGCCGAGGTGTTGACGCACCACAAGGGCATCTCGAAACGCGAGGCGGTGAAACAGGCAGTCGAGATGCTGGATGCCGTGCGCATTCCCGAAGCGAAGAAACGCGTCACCATGTATCCGCACGAGTTCTCGGGCGGGATGCGTCAACGTGTGATGATCGCAATGTCGCTTCTGTGCAAACCCGACATTCTGGTGGCGGATGAACCCACGACGGCGCTGGACGTGACCGTTCAGGCGCAGATCATGAAGCTGCTTGAAGACCTGCAAAAGGACTTCAACATGTCGATCATCCTGATCACCCACGACCTTGGCGTGATTGCCGGATCGTGCCGGGAAACGCTGGTCATGTATGGCGGGCAGCAGATGGAATATGGCACGACCAAAGGCCTGTTCGAGATGCCGACCCATCCCTACACGATGGGCCTTTTGAAAGCCGTGCCGCGTCTGGATATCGAAAGCGATACGCTGGCGACCATTCCCGGCAGCCCGCCCAACATGATGAACATGCCCAAGGGCTGCCCGTTCTCGCCGCGTTGTGATTTTGCGGATGATCGCTGCGCCGTTGAACGTCCGATGCTGGATGGCGTCACGGGCCGTGCGGTGCGTCGCCGGGCCTGTCTGAAATCTCTGGAGGAGCTGTCATGAACATGCAATCCCCCTTGCTTTCCGTCCGCGACCTGAAGGTCTGGTTCGACATCAAGCGTCAGGGCGCGATGCCTTGGACGCCGACCGACACATTGAAGGCCGTTGACGGGGTCGATTTCGACCTGATGCCGGGTGAAACGCTGGGCATCGTGGGTGAAAGCGGCTGTGGCAAGTCCACGCTGGCCCGCGCCATCATGCGCATGGTCCCTGCCGAGGCTGGGACCGTGATGTGGCTGGGCGATGACCTGTTGCAGCTTAACAAGCACGACATGCGCGAGCACCGCAAAGAGATGCAGATGATCTTCCAAGATCCGCTGGCATCCCTGAACCCGCGTATGACCATCGGCCAGATCGTGGCTGAGCCGCTTAAAACCCACCACCCGGGGCTGTCGCCGTCAGAGGTCAAAGACCGGGTGCGGGAAGTGCTGGATCGCGTCGGCATCCTACCCAACATGATCAACCGCTACCCGCACGAGTTCTCGGGTGGGCAATGTCAGCGGATCGGGATCGCGCGCGCGCTGATCGTGAAGCCTCAGCTGATCATCTGCGACGAGCCGGTGTCCGCGCTGGACGTGTCGATCCAAGCGCAGGTGATCAACCTGCTGATGGAAATTCAGGAAGAGATGGGCCTA
>CALJDH010000309.1 GCA_938023895.1 uncultured Aliiroseovarius sp. | reverse complement strand
GCCCATGACCGACCTGAAACACATCCGCAATTTCTCGATCGTGGCGCATATTGACCACGGCAAATCCACGTTGGCTGATCGTCTTATTCAAGAGACGAACACCGTTGCCGACCGTGACATGAAAGAGCAGATGCTCGACAGTATGGATATCGAGCGCGAGCGCGGGATTACCATCAAGGCCAACACCGTTCGGATCGAGTATTCGGCGGACAATGGCGAGGACTATGTCCTCAACCTGATCGACACCCCCGGCCACGTGGACTTCGCCTATGAAGTCAGCCGCTCGATGAAAGCCGTGGAGGGCTCGCTGCTGGTCGTGGACTCCACCCAAGGTGTGGAAGCGCAGACGCTCGCCAACGTCTATCAGGCCATCGACGCGGATCACGAGATTGTGCCGGTTCTGAACAAGATCGACCTTCCCGCGTCCGATTGTGATCGCGTGGCCGAGCAGATCGAGGATGTGATTGGCATTGACGCCTCCGGCGCCATTCAAGTGTCGGCCAAAACCGGACAGGGCATCCGCGAGACGCTGGAAGCCATCGTGACCGAGCTGCCCGCGCCCCAAGGTGACCCCGATGCGCCGCTGAAAGCCATGCTGGTGGACAGCTGGTATGACGCTTACCTCGGCGTGATCGTTCTGATCCGCGTGATCGACGGCAAGCTGAAAAAGGGCGAGCGGATCCGCATGCTCTCGACCAATGCCGTGTATCCCGTGGACCGCGTGGGCGTCTTTACGCCCGAGATGCAGCCCATCGACGTGCTGGGTCCCGGTGAGATCGGCTTCCTGACCGCCTCGATCAAACAGGTGCGTGACACCCGTGTGGGCGACACGATCACCCACGAGAAGAAAGGCACCGAAGAGGCGCTGCCCGGCTTTAAGCCTGCCCAGCCCGTGGTGTTCTGTGGTCTGTTCCCTGTGGACAGTGCCGAGTTCGAAGACCTGCGCGACTCGATCGAAAAACTTGCCCTGAACGACGCGTCGTTTAGTTACGAAATGGAGACCTCCGCCGCGCTGGGCTTTGGCTTCCGCTGCGGTTTCCTTGGCCTTCTGCACCTCGAAGTGATCCGCGACCGGATCGAACGCGAATACAATATCGAGCTGATCACCACCGCGCCATCGGTGATCTACCACGTCTATCTGAAAGACGGCTCGATGATGGAACTGCACAACCCCGCAGACATGCCCGACCTGTCGACCGTCGACCACCTGGAAGAGCCGCGCATCAAGGCGACCATCCTTGTGCCCGACGAATATCTGGGCGACGTGCTGAAACTGTGCCAAGACCGCCGCGGTATCCAGATGGACCTGACCTATGCCGGGTCGCGCGCGATGGTCGTCTATGACCTGCCGCTGAACGAAGTTGTGTTCGACTTCTATGATCGCCTGAAATCAGTCACCAAAGGCTATGCCAGCTTCGACTACCAGATGATCGGCTATCGCGAGGACTTCCTTGTGAAAATGTCCGTCCTTGTGAATGACGAGCCGGTCGATGCGCTGTCAACCATGGTTCACCGCGACCGCGCGCAACAGCGTGGCCGCGCCATGTGCGAGAAGCTGAAAGACCTGATCCCGCGCCACATGTTCAAGATCCCGATCCAAGCAGCCATCGGCGGCAAAGTCATCGCCCGCGAGACGCTGTCCGCGATGCGCAAAGACGTGACCGCGAAGTGTTACGGCGGCGATGCGACCCGGAAGAAGAAACTGCTGGAGAAGCAGAAAGCGGGTAAGAAGAAGATGCGCCAGTTCGGGAAAGTGGATATTCCACAAGAAGCGTTTATCAACGCGCTGAAAATGGATGATTGAGGCTGATTCAAAAGCTTTTCTCTTTGCCGGTGGTTTGACGGGATTTGGGGAAACTCGTCTAGCCGAAAACCTTGTAATACGGGATGTGTGTTGCACTGCTGACCCGATCACCTTGATGGGCAAAACGCGTTCCCAACGTGAGTATGGCCTTTTGTGTTCGTTGCAAGACCAACTCACTTTTGAAGTTGAAATTGCGGGGCGAGAACAAGGAGATGCAGCTATAATTGGCTGGAATTTCCAATGGGCATTGTGCTTCTTGTCCATAATTACGGATAGCTATGTTATCTGGCCGTTTGGAGGCAGTTGTTCACTTGCGGACGTTGAATGCCCTGATTTCTACCTGACGAATTCGTTCCTGTTTCCTTCAGCACTTTCTGAACCGAGAGTGGTTGCGGAAGAAGATCTCAGGTATTTCAAAGAGAATCTGGACAGCTTTCAAAACTTAGTTGGAAACAACGCTTTTTCTACAGCAGTTTCAATTGCAGCAGTTCATTCGCACACACCGCAGTCTAGCATTGCGATGGCAACTATATGGTCGGGGATCGAGGGAATTCTTGGTTTCGACCATGAGCTTAGATTTCGGATATCTCTTGCGCTTTCTCATGTTCTTGAAGATTCACCTGAGGAACGCGTCAATTCCATGAAGAAATTCGCGAAACTTTATGATTGTCGTTCGAAGAGTGTACATGGCGCAAGAACGCCTAAAAACCTAGCTGAATCGGTGGAACAATCCGCGGAAATACTACGGAAACTGATACTGAAGGTGGTTGAACGCAAAGAAGCTTTCAGTCGAGAGTATTGGGACAGAGTTTTTGTGGGTGAAATGAAATAGTTGTAGCCCGTGCACCGCACGGGCAGCGCCCGACCCTCCCCACGGGAGGGCGCTTCACGCCCACCTAGGGTCAGGCGCTTCCCTCTGAAGCGACACGCCAAAGTTCCACCTTCCCTCCCCTCCCAATCCCCCCTATAGCTCCCTCACCCAACCTCGGAGCCCTTATGCCTTGCCCCCTCTGCGCCGCAGACGCGCCTCTTGTCTCTTTCCCCGTTCCCGGCGGACCCGCTGACGCCTCGGTTGACATCTGCGCCACCTGTGCCGCTCAGATCGACGGCACGCCGGATGAAAACCACTGGCGCGGGCTAGCGTCCTCGATGTGGTCCGAGGATGCGGCAGTTCAGGTGTTATCGGTGCGCATGTTGAAGCGGCTGGAGGCGGCGTGGGCGCGGGATCTGTTGGATCAGGTCTATCTGGACGAGGATACTCAGGCGTGGGTCGACAATGTGGCCGCGGCCTCGAACCACAAGGACAGCAACGGGGTCACCTTGAATGCGGGGGACAACGTGGTGTTGATCAAGGACCTTCCGGTGAAGGGCGCGGGCTTCACGGCGAAACGCGGGACGGCGGTGCGGGGGATCAGCCTTGTCGCCGACAATCCCGAGCATATCGAAGGTCGCGTCGAAGGGCAGCGCATTGTCATTCTGACGCAGTTTGTGAAGAAGAAGTAGGCAGCACGCGGTCCGTGGGCTATGCCGCCCGCAAAGGAGACCCGCCATGCGCGCACCGCTTTGGAAAATCGTCGCCACGTTTTACGGCATCATCGGTTCGACCGTCGCGTCGGTGCTGGTGGTAATCGCACTGGTGAACGGCGTGACGGGGCTGTGGCCGCTTTTGGGCGCGGCCGCCGTGGGGGTCGTGATTGGCCTGCCGGTGAGTTACTATGTCGCGCGTGCGATGGCGGGCGATTGATCCTGATCAAAGCGTCATGGTTTAGACGGGCAGAAGGTCCCCCCTGCAAATATTATGCAAGGAGATTAACATGTTACGTCTTGCCGCCGTCATCTACATCCTTCTGGGCGCCACGCTGGCTGGCATCCTGATCGTCGCCGCCTTGACCGTGGGCATGGATACCGCCCAGCCGATCATCTACGCCGCAATCGCCGGTTTCGTTGTCGCCGCCCCCGTATCTTGGGTCGTCGCCAAGCAGATCAACGGCTAAGCCACGTTTTCAGGTTGAAAATGGACCGCCGGCAGGGGTAATGCTCTGACCAGCGGTCCCTTAGCTCAACTGGATAGAGCAGCTGACTTCTAATCAGCAGGTTGAGGGTTCGAGTCCTTC
>CALJDH010000308.1 GCA_938023895.1 uncultured Aliiroseovarius sp. | reverse complement strand
CCTTTGGGCAGGCCGCGGATGTCGTCATAGCGCTGCTCGACCTTGTTCCATTCCGACAGGGCGTCCTCTTCGACGGTGACGCCGTGCTTTGGAAACTCGCCAAAGCTGGGGGTGACCTGACATTTCGAACAGATGCCACGCCCACCACAGACCGAGTCCAGATCCACGCCCAATTGGCGGGCTGCGGTTAGAATGGGGGTGCCAACCGGGAAGCGGCCCCGTTTGCCCGAGGGGGTGAAGATGACCAAAGGATCCTGAGACATTGCGCGCGTCTTTCCTGTTGATTTTCCATCAATTTAGGCGACACACCGGCATGCGCAATGCCTGCTTGCGGCATAAATGGACGGGAAACGCCGTTTTTTGTCTGTGCTGGGCAATCAGCGCTCTTGTTCTGCCAGCCAATCCAGAATTTCAGCGCGATCACCGTCTAACAAGGGCGCTGCGCCGGGGTCATGTGTGTCGTCCAGGCTGCTCATCTTGATCGGGTTTCCTGCTGCGATGAACGGCTTGCCACCATCCGGGGCGGGCAGGTGTTTGACCATGTTACGCGCCAAGATTTGCGGGTCTTGCATGGCTTCGGCTACGTTCTGAATTGGTCCGCATGGGATACCTTCTGCGGTCAGAAGCTCAAGCCAATGCGCGCGTGATTTCCCAAGAGTTACGGTTTCGATCCGACGCCGCAGCAGTTGCACGTTTTCACAACGTGCGAGGTTGTTTTTAAACTCGGGCCGTGTGGCCCATTTCGGCTTTCCGAGGACCTGACAGAACTTTTTGAACAGCACATCGTTGCCACATGCGATGACCATCAGCCCATCCGCCGTGTGATAGGTCTCGAACGGCGCGATCGAGGGGTGACGTGCGCCGGAGGGTTCGGGTGGGGTGCCGGTTTCTCCCGTGATGGCGATTGCGTGCTCGATGATGGCCAGCTGGCTGTCCAGCATTGCCACATCGATCTTCTGCCCTTTGCCGGTCTTCTCACGCTGGTAAAGCGCGGCCAGCAATCCATGGCCCAGAAACATCCCCGCCACGATATCGCCAACCGAGGCCCCAACCCGCACTGGCTCGCGGTTCTTTTCACCTGTGATCGACATGACACCGCCACGCGCCTGTACCACCATGTCATAGGCGGGGTTCAGGGCGTCGGGTCCTGTGTGCCCGAAGCCCGACACTGCACCATAGATCAGATGCGGGTGGCGTTCGGACAGGGTGTCATAGCCATAACCCAGCCGCTCCATCACGCCGGGGCGGTAATTCTCCATTACCACGTCGACCTGCGCCAACAACCGTTCGAAAACCGCTCGATCTGCCTCGTCCTTCAGGTTCAGGGTGATCGACTGCTTGTCACGATTGATGGTGGCGAAATAGGCGCTGTGACCGTTGCGAAATGGTGGGAAATGCCGTGTGTCATCGCCAATGCCGGGTTGCTCGACCTTAATCACCTTTGCCCCTAGATCCGACAAGATCATCGAGCAATAGGGGCCTGCCAGAACATGGGTCAGGTCCAAAATGGTGATCCCCTCAAGTGGAGGGCGTGTAGCTATCGGCACGATTAATGACCCTTTACTCGCAATCTTTTGGGGTTGTTTGCACTCGCGTTATGGTGGTTGATTTGCGTGAGCTCAATCGGTTCGCGCAAAAAAAAGCCCGCGACAGGCGCGGGCTTTCTTTGGGTAAGGCCGCCATTACATAGGGTTGCCCATTTTGTCATAGGTCGGTTCGGCGACAACCATGGGCTCGGGCTCGGGCTGGGTGGCGCAAGCGGCAAGGGTGGTCATCGCAATCAGAAGAAGCGTAGCGGTAACTTTCATGGATATTACTCCGGCGTTGTAGATCTAAATCGATAGTTAAAAGCCCCGTAGCCCCCGAAATAAAATGTCCCGGGACGGAACTGCGAACGGGGTTGATGATAGGCAAGTTAATCGTTGACGCAAGCCAGAGGGGCCTTAAAGAGCGTTTTTTCCATGATTTTGTGGATTTGGCGCACACTGAAAGGAAAAGGCCCACCAAAATGGCGGGCCTTTGCTTGTGTTATAGGTGTCAGCCTTAGCCGCGACGACGACGGCCGCCACGACGGCCACCAGCACCACCGGCTGCATCGCCAGCAGGCTTGTTGAAGGCGATCCAGTTGGCACCACCTTCGTCGTTGTTGGTCAGGAAGTTGGCAGCGCGGATGGCCTCCATTTCCTTACCGGCACGCGGCTTGGTCGAGCCCAGACCGAAGACCTGGCAGAAGGTCTCGTCATCCATATCGGCCGGGACAACGATGCCCTTGGCTTCGATCTCGGCCTTTTTCTCGGCCAGTTTCTTCGGGCCGACGGGCAGGGCGATCGGGTTCATGATCGCCGAGGTCATGCCGGTGGCCATTGCCATCGGCAGGAAGGCATTGTTGATGCCGTGGCGGTTGGGCAGGCCGAACGAGATGTTCGAGGCGCCACAGGTGGTGTTCACGCCCAGCTCGTCGCGCAGACGGCGGTTCAGTTCAAACACTTGCAGGCCAGCGGTGCCCATGGCGCCGATTGGCATGACCAGCGGGTCAACCACGATGTCGTGGGCGGGGATGCCGAAATCAGCCGCGCGTTCAACGATCTTTTTGGCGACCGCAAAGCGCACTTCGGGGTCTTCCGAGATGCCGGTGTCGTCGTTCGAAATCGCGACAACCGGAACGTTGTATTTCTTGACCAGCGGCAGAACCAGCTCCAGACGCTCTTCTTCACCGGTAACCGAGTTCAGAAGCGGGCGACCATTGGCTGCTTCCAGGCCGGCTTCCAGTGCACCGGGAACCGACGAGTCGATGCACAGGGGGCAGTCGGTGACGGCCTGAACGGTCTCGACCAGTTTGCGCATCAGGTCCGGTTCAACAAAGTTGTTGTCGGCATAACGCGGGTCTTCGGCCATCTTGTTCGAGAATACAGCGCCCGAGTTGATGTCCAGAATGGTCGCGCCAGCAGCAACTTGTGCTAGGGCGTCGGCCTCAACGCGGCTGAAATCGTCGCGCTCCAGCTCTTCATTCAGGATCTTGCGGCCAGTCGGGTTGATGCGCTCGCCGATCACCGAGAACGGCTGGTCAAAGCCGATGATCGAGGTCTTGGTCGCGCTTTCGACGATGGTACGGGTCATTCTTGATTATCCTTTGGTCGCGTTCACAGGGGCGGTGTTGTTTCCGCCGTGCTCGATGGCCCAGTTGGCATTGGTCTTGATCCCGCCCAGCGGGAAGAAGTGCACCTGGGTGATGTTGAAGTCGGGGTTGGCGGCCTTGTGCAGCGCCAGATCGTTCAGAACCTCGGTCGGCTCGTGCGGCAAAAGCAGCTTCGACACGTCCTTGGCGCGTTTTTGCAGAACTTTCAGGGACGGGCCGACGCCACAGGCAATGGCGAACTTGATCATGGTCTGCAGCTTGGCCGGACCCGCGATGCCGATATGGATCGGCAGGTTCATGCCGCGCTCGGCCAGTTCGTTGGCCCATGCGATGACCGGCTCGGCCTCGAAGCAGAACTGGGTTGCCAGTGCCATCTCGGCGTCGGTGCGTTTAGAAAACTCTTGTTTCCAGTCCAGCGCCGCATAGGTGTTGGCACGGCCGCCATTGGGGTCGATATCCAAGTTGGGCTCGGGGTGACCGGCGACGTGCAGGTTGGTGAAGCCCGCCTGATCAAAGAGGCCAGTTTCCAGCAGCTGCATCGAGCTGTCGAAATCGCCAACAGGCTGGGCGACGCCGCCGGCAAGGATCAGGCCCTGTTTGACGTCGGCTTCGCCTTGGTACTGGTCAATCCAGTCGGCCAGAGTGGCTTTGTCCTTAATGATGCGCGCCGGGAAGTGGGGCATCACGTCGAAGCCTTCTTCCTTGATGCGCTTGGCAGTGGCGACCATGTCCTCGATCGGTGTGCCTTCGATATGGGCGATATAGACGCGCGTGCCTTCGGGTAAAAGGTCACGGAAGTCTTCGACCTTGCCAGCCGTACGCGGCATAACTTCAATCGAATAGCCCTTCAGAAAAGCCTGAAGTTCGGGGGATGCGGCATTGGCCTGACCTTCGGTCGGCTTCTTGCGGAAGTTCAACAGCGCCATGGCTGCCTCCTTGATAGAGGGTGGGATCAAGCCCATCCGTCGTTGCCAATCAGAGCGACAAGGCGCTCTTTGTCATATTCCGCATCGATCCGTGCGGCCTCGGCCGCGGCGATTTCTTGCGGGTCACCTTCGACAGAAAAAGGGTCAGCCTTGCGCCACTCAGCCAGATAGGCATCGCTGTCTTTCGCGTTCACCTTCATGGCAGCCCGGTCAATGGCCTGTTCGAACCGCTCGGGCAGGGGGGCTTTCGTCCCACGGCGCCCTTTGCCCACGATCACCTGGGCGGGGATGTCCCTCCAGTAAACGATGGTGACGTCTGGCATTGCGATTCTCCCTTTTCTTCGTCTTCTATTCGTAGTCGCGCTTGCCCGTGACCTTGTGTCGATTTTCGACACGCCGCGTTTCAACAGCGACTTAACAGGCTTCGCGGGGGGGCGTTCATACGATCCGCGCCAAAGGAATACGCAAAACGACCGGCACAGGCCATGCCATGCGCCGTGAAAACCATTCATGTTGATTATGACACGAGAGTGTTACATTTGCCGTCTGCAGGGATTGCCAGCACCGGCCATGCACCCTATCTTGAAGGTAACTTGAAAATGGAGGGCGTGAGCTATGGCGCCCAAGCGTCCCAAAGGTGCGGGCGCGTTCCCGAAAGCGGTCGAAACCCCCGCGCCATCTCCCGTGGATCCGGCCAGCCTGTACGCGGCTCTGGACCTCGGCACAAACAGTTGTCGTATGCTGATTGCCCAACCCAAGGGCAGTCAGTTTCACGTCGTGGACAGCTTCTCGAAATCCGTGCAATTGGGCCGTGGGCTTGAAGCCTCTGGTCGGCTTAGCCGTTCGTCTATGTCGCGCACCATTCAGGCGCTGCGTATTTGTCGCAAAAAGCTGATCAAGCATGATGTGAAACGGATGCGTCTTGTCGCGACTGAGGCGTGCCGCCGCGCAACCAATGGCAAGAATTTCATGGCGAATATCCGGCGCGAAACCGGGTTGGATCTGGAAATCATCAAACCTGAAGAAGAAGCACGTTTGGCCGTGGTCTCTTGTGCGCCTTTGGTGTCGACCAAGACCGAGCAGCTTTTAGTGGTGGATATCGGCGGCGGTTCGACCGAGCTTGTCTGGATCGACTTGTCTAAAGTCCCGCCGCTGGATCGCGCGCAATCCATCATGCGGATGGGGCGCGGTTTTTCCGGTGGCGTGGGCGATTTCCCGGCCGCCAGCGTGGTGGACTGGATCTCTGTCCCACTGGGTGTAGCGACGCTGCGCGAGATGTTTGATGATGTGGAGGACGACGCGGGTCGCTATGCCCTGATGTCCGTTCATTTCGAAGAGCAGTTGGCAGATTTCAGTCCGTTCTATCATGAACCACCCCGCGAAGGATTCCAGATCATCGGCACCTCTGGCACGGTTACGACCGTCGCGGCGACCCATTTGGGGCTGCGCCGCTATGACCGAACCCGCGTAGACGGGTTGCGCATGACGTCCGAGCAAATCGAGCGCGTGATCCAGGGTTATCTGGCGATGGGTCCCAAGGGCCGGCGTATAAATTCTCATATTGGGCGGGATCGGCAATCGCTGATCATGTCTGGATCTGCAATTTTGCAAGCGCTGCTGCGCGTCTGGCCGACAGATCGCTTGTCAGTTGCGGATCGTGGCCTTAGAGAAGGCATCCTTTATTCTCAAATGTCCTCGGACGGCGTGTTGGAAGGCGGACCTTTCTGATGTCTCAAGACGGTGGTAACTCCAGCGGCTCCCAAGGGGGCGGCAACAAGTATTCGAAGCGCACGCGCAAAAGCTCGGGCCGGGGTCAGCGTGACCTGACAGTGAAGGTGAAAACCGCACGCGGTAGGCGCAGTTCGTCGACACGTTGGTTGCAGCGTCAACTCAATGATCCTTATGTGCAGCGTGCGCAGGCCGAGGGCTTTCGTGGTCGCGCGGCCTATAAAATTATGGAATTGGACGATAAATATCGGTTCCTTGTAAACGGCGCGCGCGTCGTGGATCTTGGCTGTGCACCGGGTGGCTGGGCGCAAGTCGCCGTGCCGCGCATCAATGCTCTGGGCGAGAAATCCGGCAAGCGCGTCGGCACCTATCTGGGCGTGGACCTGCAAGAGGTCGAACCGTTGGCCGGTGCCCGGTTCGAGCAACTCGACTTCATGGAAGACGACGCGGATCAAGTTGTGCGCGACTGGCTGGGCGGCAAAGCGGATGTGGTCATGTCCGACATGGCGGCTGCCAGCTCGGGTCACAAGCAGACCGACCACCTGCGCATCATCTCGCTGTGCGAGGCCGCGGCCTATTTCGCGTTCGATGTGCTGGACGAAGGCGGCACCTTCGTTGCCAAAGTTTTGGCAGGCGGGGCCGAAGGTGAGCTACAGAAGCTGTTGAAGTCAAAATTCAACAAGGTGATGAACGTCAAACCGCCATCTAGCCGCTCGGACAGCTCGGAAAAATTTGTTGTCGCGATGGGCTTTAAGGGCTGATCTGTCCCAAGTTTACAGGGGTGGGCGAAAAGTGTGCGTCACGTCAACGGCGCGCTCTGACTAGAGTCTGTCGCCTTTTGAATAGCAGCCGGACGTTACATCTGACACAACCGGACCAAACTGAACTGACGTCCCGCCAAAGTGTCGGGAAAAACTGGAAAGGTGCAACATGCGCGCACAACCTCAAGCCAGCCATTTCATCAACGGCGCCTATGTAGAAGACACTGCAGGGGCTGAGATCGATGTGATCTTCCCCGCCACCGGCGAAGTCATCGCAAAACTGCATTCCGCGACGCCGGCTATCATCGAACAGGCGATCACCTCGTCACTCGCCGCCCAGAAGGACTGGTCCGCAATGACCGGAACCGAGCGGGGCCGTATCCTGCGCCGCGCCGCTGACATCATGCGCGAACGCAACCACGATTTGTCGGTTCTGGAAACGCTGGACACCGGCAAGCCTTATCAGGAAACCAGCGTTGCGGACGCTACCTCGGGCGCGGATGCGCTGGAATATTTTGGCGGTCTGGCTGGGTCGCTGACCGGCGAGCACATCCAAATGCCGGACGGAGATTTCGTCTATACGCGCCGCGAAGCGCTTGGCGTTTGTGTGGGCATTGGCGCGTGGAACTATCCGACCCAGATCGCCTGCTGGAAAGCCGCGCCCGCGCTGGCTTGCGGCAATACCTCGATTTTCAAACCATCCGAAACCACGCCGCTGTCGGCCCTGAAAGTGGCCGAGATCATGATCGAAGCAGGCGCGCCTGCGGGTATTTTCAACGTCATTCAGGGCTATGGCGATGTGGGTGCTGCGCTTGTAACCGACGATCGTGTGGCAAAGGTTTCGCTGACCGGATCGGTGCCGACGGGGCGCAAAGTTTACGCTGCTGCCGCCGCCGGTTTGAAACATGTCACGATGGAATTGGGTGGCAAGTCGCCCATGATCGTCTTTGACGACGCCAACGTGGACAACGCCGTGTCGGGCGCAATTCTGGGCAACTTTTATTCGTCGGGCCAGGTTTGCTCGAACGGTACGCGCGTGTTTGTGCAGAAAGGCATCAAAGAGGCCTTCCTGAAACGTCTGGCCGAGCGACTGGACGGCGCTGTGATCGGTGACCCGCTGGATCCCGAAACCTCGTTCGGGCCGATGGTCAGCGAAGGGCAGTTGAACATCGTCATGAACTTTATCGAAAAGGGCAAGGAAGAGGGCGCGCGTCTGGCCTATGGCGGTGCCCGGATCGACGGTGACGGCTTCTATGTGCAGCCCACTGTCTTTGCTGATGTGACCGATGATATGACCATCGCCCGCGAAGAGATCTTTGGACCCGTCATGTCGGTTCTGGATTTCGACGACGAGGCCGAGGTCATGGCCCGCGCCAATGACACCGAGTTCGGCTTGGCCGCTGGCGTCTTCACCAATGACCTGACCCGCGCCCACCGCGTGGTTGCCGGGTTCGAGGCCGGAACTTGCTATATCAACACGTATAACGACGCACCGGTCGAGGCGCCGTTCGGTGGCTCGAAAGCTTCGGGTGTGGGGCGCGAGAACTCGAAAGCGGCTATTGAGCATTATTCCGAGTTGAAGACGGTTTATGTCCGTCTCAGCGATCTGGAAGCGCCGTTCTAAGCTGCTGCTATCAAATTAGAAAAGCCGCCCCGCCAGATGGCTCGGGCGGCTTTTTTAGTTTTAGTGGTCGTTCTTGCGATCAAACTGCATTAGCGCCAGCGCAAGGCCCGAACAGATCGTGACTCCGGTCATCAGGGGCAGGGGAGTGCCGTTGAAAGCCAGACCGATGGGGGCCGCGATCGCCATCGCGGCAACAGTTGGTAGGGCGCCGATGATCGCGCTTGCGGTCCCGGCAACGTGTCCCAGCGGCTGGATGGCCAGTGCGTTCAGGTTACCGAAGCTCAGCCCGTTCAGGAAGAACAGAGTGGTGGCCCAGAGGCAAAAGATGACCAGCGCGCCATGCCCTTGCGGTTCGTACATGCACCAGAAGGTCAGGGTTAGACCTGCCAAGACCGTCTGCATGGCAAAGCCCGCTTGCGCCAAGCGGCGCATTCCGATCCGCATCACCAGTCGCGCATTTAAAAGCCCGGAAGCGGCCGAAAACACTGTGATCATCGCGAAATAGACCGGCCATTTCGTGCCTGCCCCAAGCACGTCAACGAAGATCTGCTGGGCGGAACTAATGAAGGCAATCAACTGGGCAAAGGCAAAGGTAATCACGCCCATATACAACAGCGTAACCCGGCTTTTCATAACGATTGCAAAGGCTTCCAGTGTCGGTCTGGGGGACAATGGGCGGCGACGCTCTGGTGCCAGCGTTTCGGGTTGGCGCAGAAGGAACCAGGTCAGAATGGCGATGGCCACCAGGATATAAGTGGTAAACATATGTCGCCAGCCAAAGCCCATCACGACCCATTGTCCGATCAACGGCGCAACAGCCGGGACGAGGACAAAGAAGGTGAAGGCCATCGAGTTGACCCGCGCCATCTGGCGCCCTTCATAGAGGTCGCGGGTCATCGCCATGCCACAGGTCCGCGGGCCAGCGGCGCCCAGACCTTGGATAAACCGCCAGAACAGAAGCGCTTCGAGTGATTGCGCCCATAGGGCCGCGAAGGCTGCAAGCATATAAAGCAACATGCCCAGCGCCAATGAACAACGCCGTCCGATCGCGTCAGATAGGGGGCCGAAGATCAGCTGCCCAGCGCCCGCGCCGATCACGAAAGAGCTGATCAGAAGCTGTGCGCGGTTGACATCTTCGGGGACCAGCAGGGACGCAATTTCCGGTAGGGCAGGCAGGATTGAATCGATCGAGAACGCCACCATCGAAAACAGGGCTGCCATAAGCAACACATATTCCCGCAAGCGCAATGGCTCGACCGGAGGGTTGGCCATCAGCCTCACTGAATGGGCGTCCCGCTTTGAACATCGGCAGAATCCAGTTGCGCCATGATGTCGTCAATGACCTGCTGCCACAGTTTGATCGGTTGCGCTCCGGGCACTACGTGTTGGTTCGCGATCAGGAAGGTCGGGACCGAGTTCACCCCTTTCTGGCGCGCATCCATGTCGCGGGCCAGAAGGTCGCTGGCATCGGCGGACGAGGCCAGCAGACGGGCAACCATTTCGCCATCCATACCAGCGCTGGCGGCGACATCGCACAGCACGTCATTTTCGCCAAGATCGCGGCCTTCGATGAAATAGGCGCGGAACAGGCGGTCGACTACCGCGTTCTGTTTCCCTTCAAGCCCCGCCCAATGGATCACGCGATGGGCGTTCATGGTGTTGGGTGTGCGCTTGATGGCTTCCAGATTGATCTCGACTCCCGATGCGGCGGCTTCTTCGATCACCGGCATATAGGCCTTCACGGCCTTCTGCTGGCCGCCAAATTTGGTTTCCAAATAGGTACGGCGATCCATGCCTTCGGGCGGCATTTCAGGGTTCAGCTGGAACGGATGCCACTGCACCTGAAACGGGTGATCAGGGCGGGATTCCAATGCAAAATCTAATCTCGCTTTTCCGATGTAGCACCAGGGGCAAATCGGATCAGAGAAAATGTCCAGACGGATCATATGATACTCCTATGGAGGTTAGCTCTATCTGGGATTGATAGGTTTGGGAAGAGGTCAGGTGATTTCTTTGCCGTGTACGTCAACTAACAGGCGTAAAGCTGCCCGTGAAAGCTTGTTATTCGTGGATCGTGGCAGGCTGTCGATGGGTTTGAACAGCCGCGGGCACTTGTAGTGGGCCAGAAGGGCATGGGCGTGTTTGGAGAGTTCGTCATCAGGAATGGGGGCGTCTGTAGGGATATAGAAGCAGCCGATCACGGTTGCATCCGCCTTCACGGAAACTTCAACGCAAGCCGCTTCGCTGACGCCGGGATGCTGGGCCATGACGGCCTCGACCTCGATCGGGGACACACGGTATCCGCCCGCGTTCATGATGTCGTCCGAGCGGCCTTCATAGGTGAAAGCGCCGGTGTCGGACATCGATACGCTGTCGCCGGTCAAGAACCAGTCGCCTTGAAACTTCGCAGCGGTGGCATCGGGGGCGTTCAGATATTCCAACATCAAACCGGGGTCGCTGCGGTGGATGGCAAGGGTGCCAGCGGTGTCCAAGGGAACCGGCGCGCCGTCTGCGTCCAGCACCGCCAAATGCCGCCCGTCCTGTCCAAAGCCCAGCGCGCCGTCCGGCGAGGGCCGAGAGGGCGACCCGGAAATGAAGGTCGAGCATTCGGACATGCCGAAGGCTTCGTGAATGGGGGTGTCTGTTTGATCTTCCCAACGGGCACGGGTGACGTCGGGCAGTTTCTCACCTGCTGACAGTCCGTGGCGTAGGTTGGGAAGCGGGGGCAGGTCGTTTTTCAGCATTTGGCGATACACGCCCGGGGCAGCGGCGAAGATGCTGACGCTCTCGCGGCTGAGCAGCGCAGACAGGTCATCGGGCGTGCTGCCTGCCGCTGGGATCAGTGCGGTCGCGCCGACGGACCACGGATCCATAAGTCCAGTACCCAGCGTATAGGTCCAATTGAAGGCACCGGCATGCATCACGCGGTCTTTAGCGGTGATCCCATACCACCCATCCCACATCATCTGGCGTGCCCAGATGGCGCGGTGGGCGTGCAGCACGGCGCGTGCTTGGCCAGAGGTGCCAGAGGTGAAGATGATGTAGCCGGGCCGTTCTGGGCTGCCTTGGTGATAGGCGGCTGGCGGCAGGTTGGTG
>CALJDH010000307.1 GCA_938023895.1 uncultured Aliiroseovarius sp. | reverse complement strand
CAAGTCCCTCCACCCGCACCAAAATTGAAAGAAGGACGAGACGATGCAGGTCACCGAGACCCTGAACGAAGGTCTGAAACGCGGCTACAAGATCGTGGTTCCGGCCGCTGATCTGGACGCCAAAGTCAACGAAAAGCTGGTCGAAGCGCAGCCCGAAGTCGAAATGAAAGGCTTCCGCAAAGGCAAAGTGCCGATGGCTCTGCTGAAAAAGCAGTTCGGTCAGCGCCTGATGGGCGAAGCCATGCAGGAAGCTGTCGATGGCGCCATGAACAAGCACTTCGAAGAATCGGGTGACCGTCCGGCGATGCAGCCTGACGTGAAGATGACCAACGAGGACTGGAAAGAAGGCGACGACGTTGAGATTGAGATGTCGTACGAAGCTCTGCCCGAGATCCCCGAGGTTGACCTGAAAGGCATCAAGCTTGAGAAGCTGGTCGTGAAGGCTGGCGAAGGCGAAGTTGAAGAAGCACTGGCCAATCTGGCCGAGACCGCTCAGGACTTCAAAGACCGCAAAAAAGGCACCAAGTCGAAAGACGGCGACCAGGTTGTGATTGACTTCCTGGGCAAAGTTGACGGCGAAGCCTTCGAAGGTGGTGCTGCTGAGGATTACCCGCTGGTTCTGGGTTCGGGCTCGTTCATCCCCGGTTTTGAAGAGCAGCTGGTTGGCGTGAAAGCCGGCGAAGAAAAAGAGGTCAACGTGACCTTCCCCGCCGAGTATGGCGCCGAGAACCTGGCTGGCAAAGACGCCGTGTTCGAATGCACCATCAAAGAGGTGAAAGAGCCCGTTGCTGCTGAAGTAAACGACGAGCTGGCGACCAAATTCGGTGCTGAAGACCTGAACGCTCTGAAAGAGCAGATCAGCGAGCGTCTGGAAGCAGAATTCGCTGGTGCAGCCCGTGCCGTTATGAAACGTACCCTGCTGGACGAGCTGGACAAGCTGGTTGATTTCGACCTTCCGCCGTCGCTGCTGGATGCCGAAGCTGGTCAGATCGCACACCAGCTGTGGCACGAAGAAAACCCGGACGTGCAGGGCCACGATCACCCGGAAATCGAAGCCACCGACGAGCACAAAGCTCTGGCCGGTCGCCGCGTGCGCCTTGGTCTGCTGCTGGCCGAATTGGGCCAGAAAAACGAGATCGAAGTCACCGACGCCGAGATGACTCAGGCTGTGATGAACCAAGCCCGTCAGTACCCGGGTCAGGAACGTCAGTTCTTTGAATTCGTTCAGCAGAACCCGCAGATGCGTCAGCAGCTGCAGGCACCGATCTTCGAAGACAAGGTTGTCGACTACATTGTCGAACTGGCCGAAGTTTCGGAAAAAGAAGTCTCGAAAGACGACCTGCAGAAAGCCGTTGAGGCTCTGGAAGACGAGTAAGTCTTACCGACAGAATTCAAGAAGGCCGCTCCGATTGGGGCGGCCTTTTTCGTTTCTGGGCTTTAGCACGCAGGCTGGATGTGGTTCAGGCCGTCAGCTCGGTCGCAACCCGGTTTCGACCAGCAGGCCTTGCCGCTTGGCCTCATAGTAATATCCACGCGCATACCAGCCCATCGCCTCCTCGATGTCTCCTCCTGACACGATATACGCCCCACGAAGATACTTTCCGGCGTATTTCAGGTTCATATCCGGATCCAACAGCTCTTCTGCCGGGCCGCGATGGCCCATGGTGCGGGCGGTCTGCGGCAGGATCTGCAAAAGCCCCCAATAGGGTCCGTTGCGCGCCTCGGGACGGTGTGTGCTTTCGCGTACGGCCTGACGGTGCACCAGCTCGCGCGGGATCTGGTAGTGATCGGCCCATTTGTTGATCAGCGCGCGCAGTTCGGGCGTTTCATTGGGATAAAGCGGCGGGTTGAACCCGTCCGCGCGCTTAGTACGCCCTCTTGATCGACGGCCACAGGCGGACAGAGCCGTTGCGGCCAAAAAGGCGAGGGCGGTGCGGCGAGAAATCTGATTCATAAGAAAAGTATAGGGGCGACCGATCTCACAAGAAAGACATCACTGGTGGAGTACAGTTGACTGCGTCGTCTCGGCCCGGACTATCCAAAAAGAAAAGGCCGCTCGAGTGAGCGGCCTTTCTGATCTTGTTTCGACGGAAGATTACTCTTCTTCCGATGCCTCTTCTGCCTGAGCAGGAGCTTCGTCTTCGTCGTCCGACGCAGCAGCGCCGATATCGTCGAACAGCTCGGCGATTTCGAACTCGGCTTCAGCTTCAGCTTCAGCGGCCAGTTCTTGGATCGACTTGCCCGAAGCCTGCAGTTCGGCTTCTTCTTCCGAGCGTGCCACGTTCAGGGCAATCTCGGTTTCGACTTCCGGGTGCAGACGTACGGTGACGGTGTGCAGACCCAGGTCTTTGATCGGAGCGGTCAGGATAACCTGCTTCTTGTCGACCGAGAAACCACCAGCGGTCGCAACGTCGGCGGCGTCACGCGTGGTGACCGAGCCGTACAGAGCGCCAGCGTCCGAAGCCGAGCGAATCACGATGAACTGCTCGCCGCCCAGCTTTTCAGCCAGAGCTTCTGCTTCTTTCTTGGTTTCCAGGTTGCGGGCTTCCAGCTGTGCTTTCTGAGCTTCAAACGACGCGATGTTGGCGTCAGAAGCCGCCAGGGCTTTGCCCTGGGGCAGCAGGAAGTTGCGTGCGTAACCGGGCTTTACGTCTACGACGTCGCCCATTTGGCCCAGCTTGGCCACACGTTCCAGAAGGATAACTTGCATTGATCAGGTCCCCTTACTTAACGGCGTAGGGAAGCAGAGCAAGGAAACGGGCGCGCTTGATAGCACGGGCCAGTTCACGCTGCTTCTTTGCCGAAACGGCGGTGATACGCGAAGGAACGATTTTGCCACGCTCAGAGATGTAGCGCTGCAGAAGACGGGTGTCTTTGTAATCGATCTTCGGTGCGTTGTCGCCCGAGAAGGGACATACCTTGCGGCGACGGAAAAACGGTTTAGCTGCCATGAGTTAGACCTCCGATTAACGGTCACGGCCACGGCGGTCGCCGCGTTCGTCACGTTTTTGCATTTGAACAGACGGGCCTTCGGCGTGATCGTCGACCTTGATGGTCAGAACGCGCATAACGTCGTCATGCAGGCGCATCAGGCGTTCCATTTCCTGAACGGCACCCGACGGTGCGTCGGTCTTCAGGAAGGCATAGTGCCCTTTGCGGTTCTTGTTGATCTTGTAGGCCATCGTCTTGACACCCCAGTACTCGCTGTCAACGACTTTGCCGCCGTTGTCACCCAGTACGGTGCCGAAATGTTCGATGAGGTTCTCAGCCTGCGCGTTGGACAGATCCTGACGCGAGATGAAGACATGCTCGTAAAGGGGCATGTGAACTCCAGTTCTAGTTTCAAGCGCGCTTCAAAGAATGGGTCAAAACCTTTCCGCGACCCATCCACGAGAGGCAACGCGGTTCATTCACTTACGGAAAGGACGGTGCCTTATACACGTCTGACCATGTGGCGCAAGGCTTCGCCGCAGGGTCTAAGGTCTAAATAAGGTGCTTTGGTGACGATTGGCGCAAATTATGGCCCCGTATTAACCAATTGGGTGCCAAACTTCCGTCACACTTGAGGAGGATCGTTGAAACAGCACCCCTTACTGGGGGCATTACAAACAAGCGCGGACGCGCTGCTAAGCGTCAGCGCTGCAAACGAAAAACAAAAAGGTCTTGTCCCATGACCATGGTTTCACCTCTATCTCAGTCTGGCTCGGATATGCGCCACTCGGCACAACCAGTATTGCTTAGCCCGACGGAATGGGGGTACTCGCTGACGAACCAGGTGAAAACCGCAAATGGTGGTGTGGTGCTACATGCATTTTGCCGTTTTTTGGGGGTCGCGCTTGCGGTTTCGTCGATCGGATTGTGGGTCATGCAAACTAGCCCTGCACTGGATGATGCTGTGCTTCTGACCATGAAGATCGGTTTGACGTGCCTATTTGTTGGTCTGGGCGGCCTTCTTTATATGTTCGGCCAAGGGGCCGGAATCTCATCAACCCAAGTCGACCTTCACGATCGGATGGTGCGGTGTGGTCGGATTACGTCGGATAACGAATTCAAGATCGACACGATGATAGCGTTCGAGGACGTGGTTGGCATGTTGTTGTCCTGCACCAAAACCAAGAGTGGCATTGGAAATACGCGGCAGGCGACCTTGTTTCTCCGTCTTAATGACGGTGGCGAAAACTTGACAGCGGTTGAGATTCTGAGCGGTCCAGAGCAGCTATTGCGTCCGGTCCAAGAACGTCTGTTGCGCGATCTGAAAGAAGATCGCGGTGGGCTCGCGATTCCTAGTTACGAAAGCCATCGGTCTGCTGGGTCGAAGAATCGTGCCGCCGGGATGGCTTTCCGAGCCGCCTGAACCGGGTACGTACCCCAAACAGTTTGCACAGCGATGCGTCGCAAGGTATCCCATTCCCTGAAGCCATTGGCATAAAGAGGAGGGGCTATGAGCCGCGCATTCGTATTTCCCGGGCAAGGGGCCCAGAGCATTGGCATGGGTAAGGCCCTTGCAGACGCCTATCCCACAGCGAAAGCCGTTTTTGACGAGGTCGACGAGGCCCTTGGCGAAAAGCTGTCGTCACTGATCTGGGAAGGCGAGCAGGAAGAACTGACCCTGACCCAAAATGCACAGCCTGCTTTGATGGCCACATCACTGGCCACCATGCGTGCGCTTGAAGCCGAAGGGGTCTCGATTGACGCCGCCTCATATGTGGCAGGGCATTCGCTGGGTGAGTATTCGGCTTTGGCGGCTGCAGGTGCGTTGTCGATTGCAGATACCGCGCGCCTACTGCGCACCCGTGGCAAGGCCATGCAGGAAGCCGTGCCGGTAGGTGTGGGTGCCATGGCGGCTCTTCTGGGCTTGGATTTCGATACCGCGGCCGAGGTGGCTTCTGAAGCGGCCCATGAGCAGATCTGTCAGGCGGCTAACGATAACGATCCGGCGCAGGTGGTTGTGTCCGGTCACAAGGAGGCCGTCGAGCGCGCGGTCGAGATTGCCAAGGGCAAAGGTGCCCGCCGAGCGGTTCTTCTGCCGGTTAGTGCGCCTTTCCACTGTGCACTGATGCAGCCCGCTGCCGAAGTGATGGCAGAAGCACTGGTCCACGTTGAAATGAACGCCCCCGCGGTGCCGCTAGTGGCCAACATCCTCGCTGCAGAGGCTGCAGACCCAGCGATCATCCGCTCGCTTCTGGTCGAACAGGTGACGGGCTCGGTCCGCTGGCGTGAAAGCGTGGCGTATATGGC
>CALJDH010000306.1 GCA_938023895.1 uncultured Aliiroseovarius sp. | reverse complement strand
GCAGCCGGATGCGGGCACCATCACCGCCTTCAGCAAACCCCGCGCCGAGGAAGCGGATTTCCACGAAGTGCGCCGCCGCATCGGTTTTGTCTTTCAGGATGCCGACGACCAGCTGTTCTGCCCCACCGTGGCCGAGGACGTGGCCTTTGGCCCCCTGAACCTTGGCAAGTCGAAGGACGAAGCGCTGGCCATCGTTGATCAGGTGCTGACCCGCCTTGGCCTGATGCATCTGCGCGACCGGATCACGCATAAGCTGTCGGGCGGGGAAAAGCGTCTGGTGACGCTGGCGACCGTGCTGGCGATGGAACCCGAAGTGCTGATCCTGGACGAACCCACCAACGCGCTGGACCCGGACAACTACGCCCGCTTGACCGAGATCCTGAAAGGGTTGGATCAGGCGATCCTTCTGGTCAGCCACGCCCCCGACTTCCGGGCCGAGATCGCGCCGGATGGCTATCGTCTGGAGAACCGGAAACTGGTGCGGATCTAAGCCTTTATCACGCTTAGGGCAGCATAGACCCCGCGGGGTGGTGCGATAGCGCCGCCCCGTTTTGCCGTAGGCAAACCTTTGGTTTGACGGGGCGGGTCGGCGCTGCTCGGTCTGCCGACCGGGCGGGAGCTCCAATCACCCCAACCGCACAACCTCGCCGCCCGCCGCATCCGCGTCTTCCTGATCATGGGTCACCATCAGAACCGGCAGGGCACGGGCGCGGGCGTGGTCAAACACCAGCGCGCGCACCTGTTCGCGCAGGGCTGCATCAAGGCCTGAAAATGGCTCGTCCAGCAACAGTGCTTTGGGTTCCGAGAGCAACATTCGCATCAAGGCAACCCGTGCCCGTTGCCCGCCGGACAGGGTCTCGGGGTCGCGGTCGGCGAAGCCCTCAAGCCCCACTTCGGCCAGCGCCGCGTCGATCTGCGATCGGCGTTCGGCACGCGTGCCGCCTTGGGCCAGCCCGAAGGCCAAATTGGCCCCGACGCTGAGATGCGGGAACAGAAGCGCGTCTTGGAACAGGATCCCGACGCAGCGATCCTCGGGCGGCAAGGGCAGTAGGTCGCGGCCTTTCAAACGGACATGGCCGTGTAGCGCGAACGCCGGGGGCAGGGTGCCAATGATCGCGGACAGTAGCGTGGATTTCCCCACGCCGCTGGGCCCCATGATGGTCAGCACCGATCCGGGCGCGACATGTGTGTCGATCTCGATCAGTTTGGCGCCGTCTTTCAGGATGCAGACATGATCCAGATGCAATCCGTTAGCCATTCAAAAGCCCCTTTCGGTTGCGCCATACCAAAGCGGGCAGCGCCAAGGCCAGCGCGAAGGGCAGCATCGCGGCGGCAGTTTGCATCAGGCCGAAGACGCCAATGGCGCGGCGATCTCCGCCCGAGGCGAGCGCGACGGCTTCGGTCGTGAGGGTCTCGACCCGGCCTCCTCCCGCCAGCAGCGTCGGCAGGTATTGCCCGACAGACACGGCAACGCCCACAGCAGTGGCGGTCAGCAGCGGGGCCAGCAGCATCGGCAGGCGCACACGCCACAGGATCTGGTTCGGCGTGGCCCCTAGCGCTTTGGCAACGGTGGCTTGGCGTCTGTCCCATGCGCTCCACGGGCCTTCCAGCGACAGGCGCAGATAGGGCAGGACAAAGACCAGATGCGCCAAGATGACCGGCAGCCGCCCCATGCCCAGCCCGAGGTTCAAAAGCAGCGTTTGTAGCCCCGGCAGGAACGCCGTCTGCGGCAGGATCAGCGGCAGATAGATCAGCCACATGCCACGCTGGGTCATGCGCAGGCCGTAGCGTTCCTCGGTTTCAAGGCAGCCAATGGTCAGGATCATCCCGATGATGACCGAGACGCCAGCGATCAGCGCGGTTTCCCCGAGCGCGTCCAGACTGCCGGTGCGGTGGCGCATCCAGCTGCGGAACGTGAACTGGTCGGGCAGAAGGTCAGGGAAGCTCCAGAACCCGGCGAAGGACCAGATGATCAGGCCGAGGAAGCCCAGAAGCAGGGACAGGGAAACGGTAGTGCCAAGGGCGAAGCCCGCGACGCGCAGTGGTGTGTCGCTGCGACCACGCCGTCCAGTCTGAATAAGGCGGCAGGCAAGGCGGGCGATCAGGTGCTCTCCCAGAAACCACAGGCCGACGCCCGCGACCACCAGCACCAGCTGCCACAGCGCGGCCGCGGCGGCGAGCAGGCGGAAGCCGATGTCAGGGTCCGACATCCAGCGCACGATCTGCACCGATAGCGTGGGCGGCGTCGACGGGCCAAGGATCACCGCCACATCCACCACCGACATGGCCCATGTCAGGACCACAAGGACGGGAAGGCGGATGTGGGCGTAGAGCGCCGGGAAGATGGCGACCATCCACGCCTTGATGCGGCCGTAGCCCATGCTCTGGCTTAACGCCATTCGGCGGCGGCCGTCGATCTGACCAAGGGCGGCGATGGACATGAGCAGCAGGAACGGCACCTCTTTCACCACCATGCCTGCGATGAGGCTTAGCCCCCACGGGTCGTTCAGGATCAAAAGGTCCGGTGGGCGCTCCCATCCGGTCAGCCACGGCGAAAACAGCCGTGCAATCCAGCCCGAGGGGGCGATTAGAAAGGCCAGTCCGAAAGCGGCGGCGGCGTGGGGGACCGAGAGGAAGGGGGACAGCAGGCGTTCGAGCACGCGAAACCCGCGTGTGCCGGTCCAGCCTGCGAGGATCAGCGCCGTGATGGCCAAGGACAACAGCGCTGAAACAATGCCGGTGACCAGCGAAAGCCGGGAGGCATCTGACAGGCCGGGCCACTCCCAAAGCGCGCGGAAAGGATCGAGTGAGGGGCCGGTATGTCCACCCGCTGGAAAGTGCCCAAAGGCGGGCAGAAGCGTTCCCCACAGCCCTGCCACCAGCGGCCCCAGCAGAAACAGGACCGTCAGCAATGGAAACAGGGGAAGGCGGGGGAAGCGGATCATGTTCGGATACTGCCCCGCGCGCAGGACGCGGGGCAATCAAGAGTTTACTGAACGCCGTAGCGCGACTGCCAATCTTCGGCGATGCGGGTCATCCAGCTGGGGTGCGGTTCATCCTGCACGCGGCCAAGTTGGGCGGGCGTCAGTGTGGCGATGCCCAGATCCAGCGCGTCAAATCGGGCGCGGTCTTCGTCGGACAGCGCGGCCATGTTCAGAACCGTGCCATAGCCCAGCACGTTCGGGTCTTGGGCGTTGGCCTGTGCCTCGGGCGACATCAGGAAGTCCGCCAGCACCATCGCGCCCGCTTTCGACCCCGAGTTATAGGGAATCGCCACGAAGGACGCGTTGCCGATTGTGCCTTTGTCCAAGACGAAGGTGCGTACGGTGTCCGGCAACTCGTAGTTTGCAATCGCGGTCGAGGCGGCGCTGGGGCTGAAGGACACGGCCATGTCCAGCTCTCCGTCATTGATCAGCTGGATCTGGCGGGTGCCGTTGGGCGGATAGGCACGGCCCTCGCGCCAGAGGGTGGGGGTCAGCTCTTCCAGATAGGCCCAGAGCGGGGCGGTGACATCGGCGTAGTTTTCGTCCGACACGGGCGCGGCCAGAACCGAGGGGTCGTCCAGCAACTCGACCAGCATTTGCTTCAGGAAGGTTGTGCCCAAGAAATCGGGCGGCTGCGGATAGGTAAAGCGACCGGGATGGGCTTTGGCCCATTCCAAAATCGCGGCGGCCGAGGGCAGCGGCTTTGCGATATCAGCCGTGTCGTACATGAACACAACCTGCGCCATGGCCCATGGGGCTTCAAAGCCTTCGACAGGAACGGTGAAGTCGGTGCGGACGGTCTTGCCCTCGGCATCCACGAATTGCCAGTTCGGCAGGTCCTCGGCGAACGGGCCGAACAGCAATCCGTTGTCCTTCATCGAGGCAAAATTCGCCCCGTTAATCCAGATCATGTCGATCGCGCCGTCATCATCTTGACCAGCCTGCTTTTCCGACAACACGCGGGTCACGGCGTCGGCGGTGTCGGTCAGCTTCACATGCTCCAGCGTCACGCCATAGCGCGCTTCGATCTGGTCGCCTGCCCATTCGATGAACGCGTTCGTGGTGGGTGAACCGCCCCATGCGTTCCAATAGACGGTCTGGCCTTTGGCTTCGTTCAGCACGGCATCCCAATTCGAGGGATCAGGATCAGCAAAGCTGGCCGTGGGCAGAAGGGTCGACGCCAAAAGGCTGGCGGCAAGAGCAAGGTGTTTCATTTGGTCTCCTGTTGATCGGAAAGTGTGGGGCCAAAGGCCTGATACGCACCCCAGACACGCAGAATGGCGGTGGCGAAGCAGGCGATGGCAAAGAGCCATGCCAGAGGCATGAAGAAACGGGGGGCAAGGCAGAGGATGACGAAGAACAGGATCGTCTCGGTGCCCTCAAGGATGCCATTGGAATAGTAGAGCGACTTGATGCCCTGTGCGCGGGTATCGAGCCCCTTCTTCGCAGCAAGGATCGCATAGCCCAGAAAGCTGGCGCCGTTGACATAGAAGCTTAGCAGCAGGACTGCGCCGGCA
>CALJDH010000305.1 GCA_938023895.1 uncultured Aliiroseovarius sp. | reverse complement strand
GTGATGCCGCCCTTGGGAACAGACAGGCTTACGCCTTTCAGCACGAGGATCACGTGATTGTAGATGACCTCGATATTGTTGACCTCAAGCAGGGTCTCTTCGGTCTTAACAGTGTCCAGCATATCAGGTCGTCCTGTTCGTAATCATTTCTAGGGGTCGTCCGGGCCCAAAGGCCCGGACGCGTGCCGGTGTATTAGTTACACTGCGGCTCGATTTTGTTTTCAGCAGCATAGGCAGCCGAGTCAGCGTCGATCAGCGGCTGGATCACTTCCATGTCCGAAGCGCCGAAGTCCGAGATCAGCGACCACTTGCCGGCAGCAGCATCCCACTGCTGGATCGCAATCGAGCCCGGACCACCGTGGTTTGCACAGCTCACTTTGAACTCGGGACCAAAGCCTTCCATGCCCAGTTCGGCCATGCGTGCGTTGGTGATTTCCAGCTGCTCCAGACCATCACGCATCTGAGCCGAGGTGATGTCTTTTACGCCGTGGATTTCCTGAGCGTTCTTCGCGGCTTCGGCCAGCATCATCGCGGCATAAACACCACGGTTGTAGATAACGGTACCAACGTTGGAGCCGTCGCCAGCTGCTTTACCAGCATCTACAACATATTTCTGCAGGTCGTCGAAGACCGGATAGTCCGAACCAACGCCGTGGAAGGTCATCGCCTTATAGCCGGTGGCCTTTTCGCCAGCAGGCTTCACGTCATGTTCGGCACCGGACCACCATACGCCGATGAACTGATCCATCGGGTAACGGATGTTCGCGGCTTCCTGAATGGCAACCTGGTTCATCACGCCCCAGCCCCAGAACAGAACGTAGTCGGGCTTCTCACGACGGATCTGCAGCCACTGAGCTTTCTGCTCTTGACCCGGATAGTCGATCGGAATGGTGGTCAGGTCATAGCCGTGCTTCTCGCCCAGTTTGGTCAGGGTCGGGATCGGCTCTTTACCGTATGCGCCGTTGAAGTGCAGCAGAACGATCTTCTTGCCCTTCAGGTCGCCGCCGTTCAGATCCAGCACGTGGTTGATCGCTGCCGAAGCACCGTTCCAGTAGTTGGCCGGGAAGTTGAACACGTGGCTGAACACGTTGCCGTTTGCAGCCGAAGTACGGCCGTAACCCGGGGTGTACAGCGGGATGTCATCAGCGGTCGCTTTGGGGATCAGCTGATAGGTAATACCGGTCGACAGCGGGTTATAAGCCAGAGCGCCCATGCCTTTGGTCGATTCGTAGCATTCCACACCTTTTTCGGTGTTATATGCGGTCTCACACTCAGGAACCTGAATGGCTACACCACCAACACCACCGTCACGTTCGTTCAGCAGGGTCATGTAGTCGGCAAAACCGTCAGCGTAAGGAATACCGCCAGCGGCGAAGGGGCCAGTCCGGTAGCTGAGCGACGGGAATACCAGATCCGCCATTACCGGTGAGGCCACCATGAGTGCGGCTACTGATGCCGCGGCAACACGTTTAAAAGTCATTTGCTTCCTCCCTAGATTAGCAAAATATTGTGCCCTTTTGGGCAACGCTTCGTTAGGACACCCGACCCTCCTCTGGCCGGATGTCCGGATCTTTTGACCCGCTTAGTGCGGGAAGGGCCACAGGCGCAGCTTCTCTTTCGTGAGACGCCACAGTTGGGCCAAACCATGGGGTTCGAGGATCAGGAAGATCACAATCAAACCACCAACAATGATGAACTCCAGTTCGGCAGCGATCTCAGTGGGCCAGCCCATCGTACCAACCAGAAGGTTCTTCAGCAGAACCGGCATCAGGACCATGAAGGCCGCACCAGCGAAGGATCCGAAGATTGAGCCAAGGCCGCCGATGATAACCATGAAGAGCACCAGGAACGACTTGGTGATACCGAAGCTTTCACCTGCTTCTGCAGCGCCCAGATAGACGGCGAAGAACAGTGCGCCCGCAATACCCACAAAGAAGGACGAGACAGCGAAGGCCGACATCTTGGCCATCAGCGGGTTCACCCCGATGATCTCGGCTGCGATGTCCATGTCGCGGATGCCCATCCACTTACGGCCCGTCATGCCGCGCGTCAGGTTGCGTGCAACCCAAGCAACACCAACCAGGAACACCAGACAGATCATATACTTCGCCCAAGCTTCTGTATTAGGGCCAGTTACGATGACGCCGAACACGGTACGCTCAGGGGCGTTGATCTGACCCGAGGCCGAGTAGTTGTAGAACCACGCCACCTTGTTGAACAGCCACACCAGGAAGAACTGAGCGGCAAGCGTTGCAACCGCAAGGTAGAACCCTTTGATGCGCAGCGACGGCAGACCAAAGGCCACACCCACAGCGGCAGTGATGCCACCTGCGATCAACACGTGGAACACGATGTTGATCTCGGGGAAGGCCACCATCAGCTTATAGCAAGCGTAGGCGCCCACGGCCATGAAGCCACCCGTACCCAGCGAGACCTGACCGGCATACCCCGTCAGAATGTTCAGCCCCAGCGCCGCAATGGCGTAGATGAAGAACGGAGCAAAGATCGAGTTCACCCAGTAGTCGTTCACAAAGAACGGGATCACACAGAATGCGACGAACAGGGCAATCCAGTATCCGGCCCGATCAAGGCGGATCGGAAAGGTCTGGTTGTCGTCGCGGTAGGACGTTTTGAAATCACCAGCTTCGCGGTAAAACATTGATCAGACCCTTTCGATGATTTTCTCACCAAACAGCCCTTGCGGACGGAAGATGAGGAAGACAAGTGCTAGCACATAGGCGAACCAGGCTTGGGTTGCGCCGCCCACAAGGGGACCGATGGCAAATTCGAACAGCTGCTCGCCTACACCGATGATCAGACCGCCAATGATGGCGCCCGGGATCGAGGTGAAGCCACCCAGCATCAGAACCGGAAGAGCTTTCAGTGCAACTTCGGCCAGCGAGATCTGAACGCCCGATTTCGAGCCCCACATGATCCCGGCTACCAGTGCCACAAAGCCAGCAATCGACCAGACCAGTACCCAGATGAAGCGCAGCGAGATACCGACCGACAGAGCTGCCGAGTGATCATCCGCCACGGCGCGCAGGGCGCGGCCTTGCTTGGTGTATTGCGAGAACAGAACCAGCGCGGTCACCAGAAGGGCTGCAACGATGGCCGCAACGATATCGAGGTTGTCGATAAAGAAGCCATAGCCGAACCAGCCATAGGTAGTCGTATCAATCGTTTCGTTGATACCCTGCGCCAGACCTACGTCCAGCTTCATCACTTCCGAACCCCACATCAGCGGTGCGAAACCGTGCATGAAGTACCACATGCCGATCGTGGCCATGAACAGGATGATGTCAGGCTGACCGATCAGGTGTTGAAGGATGTATTTCTCGATCACCCAGGCCACGAATACCATGGCTGCGCCAGCCACAATGATGGCGAGGATCGTCGGCACGGTCCATCCGAAGTGGTGGATTTTGGTCCCGAAGATCGTGTTGATCAGGTGCGCGAAGGGGATTTGCCCCGTCTGCACGCCCACCAAGGTCATAGCGGCAAACACCACCAGCATACCTTGGGCAAAGTTAAAGATACCGGACGCCTTGAAGATCAAGACAAAGCCCAGCGCGACGAGTGCGTAAAGTACCCCGGCCATCAGGCCGTTCAGGGTGACTTCCATCGCAAAGAGTAGTTGTTCAGGCATAGTCTCCCCCCTTAGTCGTGTGACACGCCGAGATAGGCGTCAATCACATCCTGGTTGTTGCGCACCTCGTCGGGCGTGCCGTCCCCAATTTTCTTGCCGTAGTCCATGACGACGACACGGTCGGACAGGTCCATAACAACGCCCATATCATGCTCAATCAGGGCGATGGTGGTGCCGAATTCGTCGTTCATGTCGAGGATGAAGCGGGACATGTCCTCTTTTTCCTCGACGTTCATGCCGGCCATCGGTTCGTCGAGCAGAAGCAGCGACGGTTCAGCAGCCAAGGCACGCGCCAGTTCAACACGCTTTTTCAGACCGTAAGGCAGACGCCCAACAGGCGTTTTGCGGATGTGCTGGATTTCAAGGAAGTCGATGACTTTCTCGCACGCTTCGCGGTTCTCCAGCTCTTCCTTTTCGGCTTTGCCTTTCCAGATGGCCTGCTGAAACAGGTTGGCGTTCATCTTGTTCAGGCGACCGGTCATGATGTTGTCCAGAACGGTCATGCCTTCAAACAGCGCGATGTTCTGGAAGGTCCGTGCCAGCCCCTGCTGGGCCACTTGGTACGGCTTCATCTGCGGACGTTTCGACCCGCGGAACCAGACCTCGCCTTCTTGGGGTTTATAGAACCCCGAGATGACGTTCAGCATCGAGGACTTACCAGCACCGTTCGGGCCGATGATCGCGCGGATCTCGCCTTCGCGGATGTTGAAGCTGATGTCCTTGATCGCAACCACACCACCAAAACGCAGCGTGATGTTTTTAAGGTCCATGACAACGGGGCCAATGGTGCGCCCGTCTTCGGTGACGTAGCTGTCGGCGTTCATATCGGTCGTCATTCTGCCGCCATCCCCTGAGTGTTACCCACCACAACCGCATCGCGGATTTCCAGGGTGGCGTTGATCGAGCCCTTGCGACCGTCTTCATAGGTCACTTCGGTTTCGATATATTGCTCGGACTTGCCGCCATACAGCGCGTCGATCAGCGGAGCGTATTTCTCTTCCACGATCTTACGACGTACTTTACGGGTACGGGTCATCTCGCCGTCATCTGCGTCCAGTTCCTTGTGCAGGATCAGGAAGCGGTGGATCTGACAGCCCGACAGCATCTCGTCTTCAGCAACCGATTTGTTGACCGTTTCCACGTGCTCTTGAATGGTCGACAGCACCTCGGGGTGGCCAGCCAGTTCTTGATACGAGGCATAGGCCACGTTGTTGCGTTCAGCCCAGTTGCCAACGGCGGTCAGGTCGATGTTGATGAAGGCCGTGCACATGTTGCGGTCATTGCCGAAGACAACTGCTTCCAGAATGTCCGGGTAGAACTTCAGTTTGTTCTCAACATATTTGGGCGCGAACATCCGGCCATCAGCCATTTTGCCCACGTCCTTGGCACGGTCGATGATGCGCAGGTGGCCGTTCTTCTTATCGAAGAAGCCAGCGTCACCGGTTGCAACCCAACCTTCGGGATCCTTGGTGTCTGCTGTCGATTCCGGGTTGTTGTAGTATTCAACAAAGGTCCCCGGCGAACGATAGAAGATCTCGCCATTGTCTTCGATGCGGACTTCCACACCCGGAGCAGGCACACCAACGGTGTCATTGCGCACTTCACCATCCGGCTGCACGGTGATGAACACGGTCGCTTCGGTCTGGCCATAGAGCTGCTTCAGGTTGATCCCCATCGAGCGGTAGAACGCGAAGATTTCCGGACCAATGGCTTCACCAGCGGTATAGCCAACACGAATGCGGCCAAAGCCCAGCGTGTCTTTCAGCGGACCGTAAACCAGCACGTCACCACAGCGATACTTGAAGTATTCCTTCAGCGCGCCGCCATACAGGCTCAGACCGATCGGGTCTTTGGCTTTGAAGTGCTTGCGCACGTTCTTGCCGTGGCGCAGCTTGGCAAAGGCCAGACGGATACCGTTTTCGATGATGGTCTCCGCCGCAAAGCCGATCCCCATCGCATAGTTGAATCCGTGACGGATCTTCTGTTCCAGAGTTTTCTTCTGGGTGGTGACTTTGCGCTTCGGCATGCCGTGCTTTTCACCGGCACCGCCTTTTGCGAAGTCCATGAAGTGATGGAAGATGGCGTATTTCAGGTCGCCACTGTCTTCCATGCGGATCATCACGTTCGTCAACTGCGTTTCGAACACGCGCGGCGGAGCGAAGTAGTAGGTCGGCCCGATTTCGCGCAAGTCCGACATCAGCGTGTCGGCGCTTTCCGGGCAGTTCACACAGAAGCCTGACCACATGGCCTGCCCCAGCGAGAAGATGAAGTCACCCACCCATGCCATCGGCAGATAGGCCAGAATGTCTTCGTTCACACCCAGATTGTCGAACTCGGACGAGTTCTTCGCGCTTTCGATGATGTTGCGGTTCGACAGAACCACACCCTTCGGACGACCGGTGGTGCCCGAGGTGTAGAGCATCACGCAGGTGCTGTCACAGTCCAGCTCGGCTTCGCGGGTTGCCATCTCGTCTTCCAGACGAGCGTGAGCCACGCGGCCTTCTTCCTGAATGTCGACATACCAATGCAGGTGGCTGTGGTCGTATTTCCGCAAGCCACGCTTGTCATAGTACAACACGTGTTCGATGTGATGGATCTTGTCCTGCACCTCGATCACTTTGTCGACTTGTTCCTGGTCACCACAGACGACGAAACGTGCGCCGCAGTGCTCCAGCACGTATTCCATCTCGTCCACAACCGCATCTTGGTACAGCGGAACCGGAACGGCCCCTACCTTCTGTGCGGCAACCATCGCCCAGTAGTGGGCCGGACGGTTACGGCCGATGATGGCCACGTGGTCTCCACGGTTGATCCCCAAAGCCAAAAGACCCATGGCGAGGTTCTGAATTTCTTCAGCGGCCTCCGCCCAGGTCCAGCTTTGCCAGATCCCGAATTCTTTCTCCCGATAAGCCGGGCGATCTCCATATTCCTTCACATTCCGCGCAAGCAGCGCCGGAATAGAAGCAAATGCGCCTGCAGGGGCTAGTTCCTGTGCCAAATTTTCCTCCCACCGTCGGTCCGCCGACGTACGTGGCTGCCGGACGAATCTTGTTCGACAACCCTGACGAAAAAAATCTCGCCGTCAAAGGTTTCGGCACTTTTTCCCAATCCTTTCGAATTGTTACAGGTTCAGATGAATCCTTTCAGCGGGGGTCATTCCTCTTTTCCACAGGCAAATCAGGTGCTAGCGATAGGGTCAGGAGGGGATTGCTTGCCACTACAATCTTCAGAAACAGCCGCATTGACCCAAGCTGGGCTGAACCTGATTCAACAGGCGCTTTCCATCTATGATCGACGGCTTACTTTGGTCATCGGAAACCGCCAGTTTCAGGACATGTTCGACCTGCCAGATCATCTGGTGCAACCCGGCGCGCCTTTCTCAGAAACCATTCGGTACCTTGCTGAACGCGGCGACTACGGCGCGGTGGGTGATATCGATGTTTTCGTCCAGTCACGGGTGGATCAAGCGCTGGATTTCGAACCTCACTACATGGAGCGCACCCGTGCCAACGGGCGTGTGATCTCGGTCGAGGGGCACCCGCTGCCGCAAGGCGGATGGGTCACGGTTTACACCGACATCACACCAATCAAGCGCCAAGAATCGCTTCTGCGTGCCCGGTCCGAGGAGCTCTCAGATCAGGTTCTGTCCTACACAGAAGAATTGGCCCAAACCAACCGGGCACTGACCTCGTCCAACATCGCGCTCGAAGAAACCAAACGGCAGCTGACCGTCATGGAAAGCCGCACCCGTCTGACCGCGGAAATGATGCCGGCCCATATCGCGCGGATTGACCGGGATCTGCATTACACCTTCTCGAACCGACGCCTGGGCAAGGTGTTCCCGGGCCGCCCGACCGACCTTATAGGCCTGCACGCCCGTGACGCGTTGGGCGACGAGGCTTTTGCGCAGATCAGCCCCTACTTCACCCGCGCGTTTCATGGCGAATCCAGCGTGTTCGAGTTTACGCACGAGGCATCAGGCCGCCGAATTCGCGTGGCGCTGACCCCCGACAAGGGCAAGGACCAAATCACGGGCGTCTACATTCTGTCGATGGACGTCACGGAAGAAGCGCAGTCCCGCGCCGCCCTTGCCCAAACCCGCAAACGCGAGCTGGCCGCACAGCTGACGTCCGGCGTAGCGCATGACTTTTCGAATCTGCTGACCATCATCATGGGCCTGCAAAGCCGCTTGGCGCAGATGCCCATTGGCGAAGACGCGCAAGAGCTGGTGCAGGCAACCAACGCCGCTGTGCGCCGAGGTGGAACGCTTCTTGAGCGCATTGCCACGATATCGGGGCGGCGTGATGTTCATATGGAGCCTGTAAACGTCCCCGACATGCTGAAAGGGCTGGAAAGCCTTGCGGGGCCGACCCTGCCTGCAAACATCAGCCTGAAGGTCGAGGCCTTCGATCTGGATCAACGTGTTGTCCTTGATTCTGGTGCCGTACAGGACGGCCTTCTGAACCTGATCATCAACGCCTCGCATGCTCTTGGCGAAACCGGTGGTGACATCCATCTAACCGCCCGCCCGATCCGGGAAACATGGATCGAGTTCCGGGTGACAGACACTGGGCCGGGCTTCACCAAAGACGCGCTCGAGCACGCGCTGGACCCGTTTTTCACCACAAAAGGCGGCGAAGGATCGGGGCTAGGGCTGTCGATGGTCTATGATCAGACCAAGGTTGCCGGTGGCCAAGTCAAAATCTTCAATAGCGCCGACACTGGCGGTGCCGTGGTGTCCATGCGCCTGCCTCTGCGCATACCGGCGCAACCCATTTCGCCGCGCCTTGTCCTTCTGATCGAAGACAGCGAAGCGATCCGCACATCCGTCCGCGAAATGCTGATCAGCATGGGCCATCAAGTGATCGAAGCGAACTCGGCCGAGGATGCCCTGTCCCTGACCGGGATCGAGGGGCTGGGCCTTATCTTGTCTGATGTTATACTGGAAGGTGCGCAGACCGGGCCCGAGTTTCTGGCCGCGCTCGCCCAGACCGGGTTGGATGTGCCAATGCTGCTGATGACATCCCTGCCGCTCGACGACCCGCGTCGCAAGAACGCCGGGTTCCCCGTTTTGCCCAAGCCATTCACCACAGGTGAGTTGGCCACATTCCTGTCGCAAGAGGTTCCATCGTGACCCAACACATGATCGCCATTCTGGATGACGAGCCCGAAATCCGCCGCATGCTGTCTCATGCCTTGGAAGAGGCCGGGTTCCGCACCGCCGCCTTCGCCCGCGCGACTGAATTCGAGGCAGCGCTGAACACCATGTCGCCCGATGTCTGCCTTGTGGACCTAGGCCTGCCCGATCGTGACGGGCTGACCTTGGTGCACCGGCTGGCGCTGGAAAGTGGCGCGTCAATTATCATCATCTCGGGCCGCACCTTGGTACAGGACCGCGTGACCGGTCTGGAGCTGGGGGCTGACGATTACATCATCAAACCGTTCGAACCGGCCGAGGTCGTCGCCCGCGTCCGCGCCCGCCTGCGCGATCAGAAGCCGGGCAACACAGCCTCGAACACGGCACATTTCAACGGCTGGACGGCCCATTTCGACCGCTATGTTCTGGAAGACGAAGACGGCACCGAAACCGCGTTCTCACATGCGGAAGGCGAGGTTCTGCGCCTGTTCCTCGATGCGCCTAAGCGCTTGATTTCCCGTGCACAAATGCAGGAAACGCTGGGCGGCGTTGCGGGTGAAAGCTTTGACCGCGCGATGGATGTCCGCATCTCGCGCCTGCGGACAAAACTGCGCGAAGACCCGAAGAACCCGCGCCTGATTAAGACGATCTACGGGGCGGGTTACATCTTTTTGGGCGACGTGCGCTGGGGCTAAACCAGCGTGACTTCGGTTCCGCTGGACATACATAGGTCGGCGCAACTGTCAGGCAGCGCTTGATCGGTAAAAATCACGTCCACATCCGCCATACTACCGATCCGAATGGGCGCCTTGCGCTCGAACTTGCTGTGATCTGCGGCCAACCACACCTTGTCGCTCTGCGCCATGATGGCGTGGCTCACGCTTACCTCGTGCAGGTCGAAATCCAGCATATCTCCCGCGCCGTTCAGGGCCGAGCATCCAATCACAGAAATGTCGAAGCGAAAACGGCGGATCAGATCGGTCGCAAGCTCGCCCACCAGCCCGCCATCCGACCGACGCAGACTGCCGCCTGACACGATCACCTGCACGTCCGGGTTGGCTGACAGAATCACCGCTATGTTGATGTTGTTCGTCACGACCAGAAGGCCCTTGTGGTGCAAAAGCTCTTGCGCGACGGCCTCTGTCGTAGTGCCGATATTCAGAAAGATGCAGCAATCATTCGGGATCTGGCGCGCACAGGCCCGCGCGATGTCGACCTTCGCGGATTGGTTCAGCTGCCGCCGCGCGTCATAACCAATATTCGCGGTCGAGGACGGCAGCACCGCGCCCCCATGCACCCGATCCAGCGCGCCTTCCTCGGACAGCTCGGTCAGATCACGGCGAATGGTCTGAGGTGTTACGCCCAACAGCTCGACCAAGCGGTCAACCGTCACTTTGCCTTCCCGGCGGGCAATGTTCAGGATCTCGGATTTTCGCAACGTGGTGCTCATCGCGCCCTCATGTTCGTTTTCACGCCATATGGCCCGAATTCGCGCCGAAAATCCAGAGTCTCGATCACAATTCCGCAACAAACGAACATTTACGAATGCCTCTATCTTCTCTTTGTCATCATTTTCACGCAAGGTCCGCGTGAATGCGACTCACCTTTGGGGCAGACATGCAAAGCGACTTCGACCTTCTGATTATTGGCGGCGGCATCAACGGCTGCGGCATCGCCCGCGACGCCGCTGGGCGTGGCCTGTCCGTCTGTCTGGCCGAGATGGGGGATATCGGCGGCGCGACCTCGTCCGCGTCGACCAAGCTGTTCCACGGCGGACTGCGCTATCTGGAGTATTTCGAGGTCCGTCTAGTCCGCGAGGCCCTGAAAGAGCGTGAAACGCTGCTCAGCGCCATGCCGCATATCTCGTGGCCGATGCGGTTCGTGCTGCCCTATCATCACTCGATGCGGTTCGATAGCACGACCCCCACATCGCGGCTGTTGAACACGGTGATGCCGTGGATGAAAGGCCGTCGCCCTGGCTGGCTCGTGCGTCTTGGGCTGTTTCTGTATGACAATCTGGGTGGGCGGAAGGTTCTGCCGGGTACAACCCGCGTGGATCTGAAGATCGCACCAGAAGGAAAGCCCCTGAATCCCATGTTCGAAACCGCGTTCGAGTATTCGGATTGCTGGGTTGAAGATGCGCGTTTGGTTGTCCTGAACGCCCGCGATGCCGAAGCACGCGGCGCCCAGATCAACCCGCGCACCAAGGTCACGAAAGCCGAGCCGCAGGACGGCAGTTGGCGCGTAACCTTAACCGACACCAACACGGGCGAATCCCGGCAGGTCACTGCGCGTATGCTGGTCAATGCCGCAGGGCCGTGGATTGCCGATGTCTTGGGCGGCACGCTTGGCAGCAACGCGCCCGCCAACATCCGTCTGGTCCGCGGCAGTCACATCATCACCAAGCGTCTGTTTGACCACGACAAATGCTATTTCTTCCAAGGGCAGGACGGGCGGATCATCTTCGCCATTCCGTATGAGACCGACTTCACCCTGATCGGCACAACCGATGCCGATCATGTGGATGCCGACACGCCCCCGCGCTGCACGGAAGACGAGCGCAACTATTTGATCGCCTTCATCAACACCTATCTGAAAGACCCGATCGCGGCAGACGACGTGGTCTGGACCTATTCCGGCGTCCGCCCGCTGTTCAATGACGGCGATGGCTCGGCGGCAGCGGCCACCCGAGACTATGTGCTGCGCAATGATACGGTTGAGGATGCCCCGGTTCTGAACATCTTTGGCGGCAAGATCACCACCTATCGACGCCTCGCCGAAAGCGCG
>CALJDH010000304.1 GCA_938023895.1 uncultured Aliiroseovarius sp. | reverse complement strand
CAGCAGGGCACCAAGGATCATTGCGCCAGTGCCGCCCAGCGGGTGGCCCATGGCGATCGCGCCGCCATTGACGTTCACCTTGTTGGTGTCGGCGTCAAAGGCTTGGATGAAGCGCAGAACGACGGATGCAAAGGCTTCGTTGACCTCGAACAGGTCGATGTCGCTGATCGACATGCCAGCCGAGGCCAGTACACGTTCGGTCGCCGGGACCGGGCCGGTCAACATGATGGTCGGATCGGTGCCCACTTTCGAGGTCGCCTTGATACGCGCGCGGGGTTTCAGGCCGTGACGCTCGCCGAACTCTTTGTTGCCGATCAGCACAGCGGCCGAGCCGTCTGCGATGCCCGACGAGTTGCCAGCGTGGTGCACGTGGTTGATCTTTTCCAGATGCGGGTATTTCAGCAGCGCCACAGCGTCGAAGCCCGGCATCGCCTCGCCCATCGCCTTGAACGAGGGGTTCAGGCCACCCAGCGTCTGCATAGTGGTTTCGCGGATCATCTCGTCCTCGGCCATGACGGTCAGCCCGTTCTGGTCGGTGACGGGGATGATCGATTTGAAGCGGCCCTCCGCACGGGCGGCGGCGGCGCGTTTCTGGCTTTCGACTGCATAGGCGTCGCAGTCATCGCGGCTAAAGCCATATTCAGTTGCGATGATATCGGCCGAGATACCCTGCGGCACGAAGTAAGCCTTCATTGCCAGATGCGGGTCGGCGGCAATTGCGCCCCCGTCCATGCCCATGGGCACGCGGCTCATGCTTTCAACGCCACCGGCAATATAGGCGTCGCCTGCGCCGCCACGCACTTGGTTGGCAGCCATATTCACGGCCTCAAGACCGGATGCACAGAATCGGTTGATCGAGACACCGGGGATACGCTCGTCCAGATCAGAATACAGCACAGCCGAGCGCGCCAGACAGGCACCTTGCTCGCCTACCTGGGTCACGTTGCCCCAGATCACGTCCTCGACGGCATGGCCGTCCAGATTGTTGCGCGCTTTCAAAGCATTAAGCGCAACAGAAGACAGGCGCACCGAGGTCACTTCGTGCAGGGTTCCGTCTTTCTTGCCCTTGCCGCGCGGGGTGCGCACGGCGTCATAAATATAGGCGTCGTTCATCATTGATCCTTTCGAAATCATGCGCGGTCGGCAGGCGATCCGGGCATCAGGTCATAGGGGTGTTTCCAGCCGGGCGTCTCGGAAATCCGGGTCAGCCAAGCGTCAATTGCGGGCCATTCGGCGCGGTCAAAGCCGAAGGGTTCAGGGTAAAACAGGTAGCCGCAGCACGAGATGTCAGCGATCGTGATCCCGTCGCCCACCAGCCAGTCGCGGGTCGACAGTTCGGCTTCCAGCGTTTTGTAGGCAGTTTTCAGGCGGCCTTGGTTGAAGGCAATCACCTCGGCCGGGCGTTTGTCTTCGGGCAGGAAGTTCATCAGGAAACGGGTCATGCCAGCCATCGAGGACATCTTGTGATTGTCCCAGAACTGCCAGCGTAGAATCTCGCGACGTTCGGCGGCGCTGGTGCCGCCCAATTTGCCGGATTTCGAGGTGACATAGTCCTGAATGGCCCCGGATTGCGACAGGGTCACGTCACCATCCACCATCACCGGAACTTCACCCATCGGGTTGATCTCGCGGTATTCCGGGCTGCGGGTTTCGCCGTTGAAGAAGTCGACAAAAACCGGCTCCCACTCCAGCCCGGACAGTTCCAGTGCCAAAGCGGCTTTATAGGCGTTTCCGCTTTCTCCGAAGCAGTAAAGTTTGATGGTCATGGCGTCCTCCCCGGCGCGTTATTGTGTGAACCGTGCGCCCTGCGCGAAACGCTTCAATCGACGGTGACATTCCCCAGTCATGCTGCAAGGAAAGTGGCGGGTCATCTTGAATTGCTTCGGCATCAAGACACTCTCTTCGCTAGAAAGCTTAGGACGATGGAACCAACTCCCGAATACAGTGCGACTTGCGCCGCGCCTGTCATCCAGATTTGACCTCTGTCGATATCACCCCCAGCTTGCGCAGCGATGGTCGTATCTGTTGAGATCGCAGAAAGGCCCCACCAACACAGCGCGCCAAGGCACACAAAAACCAACAACGTTGAGATTGCGGACATTGCTTTGCCAAGTCGCGCCATGATTTCCTCCGTTAAAACTGCTCTGCCTCCAGCGCCATCACCGTGTCCGCACCGCTTTCGATCCGTGCAAGATGCATCGACGTGGCGGGCAGGCGGCGTGCCATATAGTAGCGCGCGGTGGTCAGCTTGGTCTCATAGAACGTCGCGTCGCCTTCGCCGCTTTCCAGCGCGTCAAGTGCGGCGCGCGCCTGACGGGCCCACATGAAGCCAAGGCAGACATGACCGAACAGGTGCATGAAGTCATACGACCCAGCCAGCGCGTGGTTCGGGTTCTTCATGCCGTTCTGCATGAAGAACATGGCCGAGGTCTGAAGATGCTTCGAGGCGGTCTTCAGCGGCTCGATGAAATCCTTCATCGCCTCGTCTTCACCCTGTTCCTTGCAGTAGGACTTGATCATCTCAAAGAACGCCATGATCGGCTTGCCGCCATCAGCAGCCAGCTTGCGGCCCACTAGGTCCAGCGCCTGAACGCCGTTGGCACCTTCATAGATCTGAGTGATGCGGGCGTCGCGGGTGAACTGGCTCATGCCATGTTCTTCGATATAACCGTGACCGCCATAAACCTGCTGTGCCAGTACGGTCATGTCATAGCCCTGATCGGTCAGGAAGCCCTTCAGAACCGGGGTCATCAGGCTGATCAATCCGTCGGCGTCCTTGTCTTCCGAACGATGCGCTTGGTCGATCAACTGAGCGCCCCACAGAAGGAACGCACGCGCACCTTCGACGAAGCTTTTCTGATCCATCAGCGAACGGCGGATGTCCGGGTGTACGATCAACGGATCGGCCGGGCCGTCCGGGTTTTTCGCGCCGGTCACGTCGCGCCCTTGCAGGCGGTCCTTGGCATAGATGACGGCGTTCTGATAGGCGGCTTCGGCCTGAGCCAGACCTTGCATCGCCACGCCCAAGCGGGCTTCGTTCATCATGGTGAACATGGCGCGCATGCCTTTGTGCATATCGCCCAGCAGATACCCCGTTGCCTCGTCATAGTTCATGACACAGGTCGAGTTGCCGTGGATGCCCATCTTCTTCTCGATGTTGCCAACGGACACGCCGTTGCGCGAGCCGACCGAGCCGTCCTCGTTCACGTTGAACTTGGGCACGATGAACAGCGACACACCTTTGATGCCCTCGGGACCGCCGGGGATTTTCGCCAGCACAAGGTGGATGACGTTGTCCGACATGTCGTGGTCACCGGCCGAGATAAAGATCTTCTGACCCGACACTTTGTAGCTGCCGTCGTCCTGCGGTTCCGCTTTGGTGCGCATCAGGCCCAGATCGGTGCCGCAATGCGGTTCCGTCAGGTTCATGGTGCCGGTCCATTCGCAGCTAACCATCTTGGGTAGATAGGTCGCTTTCTGTTCGTCCGTGCCGTGCGCCAGAATGGCCGAGGCCGCGCCGTGGGTTAGACCTTGATACATCGTGAAGGCTTGATTGGCCGAAGAAAACAGTTCGCCCACGGCTGTACCCAGAAGCACGGGCATGTTCTGGCCGCCGAATTCCTCCGGCATGTCCAGCCCCGTCCAACCGCCTTCTTTCATCTGCTCGAACGCATCCTTGAACCCGGTAGGGGTGTAGACAACGCCGTTCTCAAGTCGGCAGCCTTCCTGATCTCCAACGGTGTTCAAGGGGGCCAGCACTTCGCCCGCCAATTTTCCGGCTTCTTCCAGAACAGCGCTGGTGAAGTCGCGTTCCAAGTCCCCGTATCCGGGGATGTCCGAGTGTTCGGCCTTCAGCACATCGTGCAGAAGAAAGGCCATGTCTTGGGTAGGCGCAGTATAGCTGGGCATGTTCGGGCGTCCTTTCTGAAATCAGCTGTCTTCGTCGAACGAGGCGATGGTCTTTTCCGCCCATTCGAGTTGCTCTGTCAGATCGGCAATCGCGTCGTTCAGTTCTTCGCGCTGGCGCATGAGGTCATCCAGATGCCCTTTGGCCACTTCGACGGTGCGGATCAGCTGCGTTTGCTGCTGGTCGCCCATGTCATACAGGTCCAAAAGTTGGCGGATCTCTTCCAAAGCAAAGCCAAAGCGCTTGCCACGCAGGATCAGTTTCAGGCGCGCACGGTCACGTTTGGTGAACAGGCGCTTCTGGCCTTCCCGGATCGGGGAAAGCAGTTCCTTTGCCTCGTAAAAACGAAGCGTCCGTGCGGTGACGTCGAACGCATCGCACATCTGGCGGATGGTCATAAGATCGTCGGTCATTCGATACTCCATACTTTTCCGACACTGGCCACTGATCTGACCAGTTCCGTTTACAATATATGTTGACGTTTACGTA
>CALJDH010000303.1 GCA_938023895.1 uncultured Aliiroseovarius sp. | reverse complement strand
GGCAAGCCTACCAAGCTGCCGCCAATCACGAACAATGCCAGCGCCGAGGCTGACGCGGCCAGCATCTCGAATAGGCGAAGGGCCGATTCGGGCAAGGTTAGACCCGAAATTGACACCAGAAACCCAGCCGCCAAGGCGAGTACCATTGGCCGCTTCAGAACACTTAAGATCACGCTGCGTATCTTGGTGACGGGACTTTCATGCGCTCCGTCACGGCCCATCTCCATGATTGTCAGCACGATGGGAATAATCACGAGGTTCTCGACCAGCATGTTCATCGCCAAGATTGCCCCAGCTAGCTCCGGGAAGGCCAGCAACATGACCGGATAGCCCACAAATCCCGAGTTCGCACACGTTGCTCCCATGACTGCCACACCGCGACGGGAGGCATCGGCGTCCGTGACACGAAACCATGCCCACGCCAACGCAATAGTCGTAAGCCCCCCAATCAGGTAGACCGACATGTAGGCAGGGTTGAACACCTCGGCGACCGAACGGGTCGCCACCGCGTGAAACGACAGTGCGGGCAGCGCGATGTTCAACACATATTGCCCGAGAACCTGCATGTCGGCGGGCTTGAACCAACCGCCGCGCGTGGTCACATAGCCCAGCGCAATGGCGGCATAGATGGGAAATGTAATGGCGAGGATCGCCAGCATCAGCCGATCTGACCGCGCGGTCCTTCACCGATTTGCGCACGGTGCAGCATAAGGTGATCAAGGATCACGCAGGCGGCCATCGCCTCGCCCACGGGGACGGCGCGGATACCGACGCAGGGGTCGTGACGGCCTTTGGTAGTGACTTCAATCGACTCGCCTGTTTTTGTGATCGACTGACGCGGGGTGAGGATCGAACTGGTCGGTTTCACGGCAAAACGTACGACAATATCCTGACCCGACGAGATGCCGCCAAGAATGCCGCCTGCATGGTTGGACGAAAAGACCGGCTTTCCATCGTTCCCAAGGAAAATCTCGTCTGCGTTTTCGGTGCCGCGCAGACCGGCTGCGGCCATGCCTTCGCCAATCTCGACGCCCTTAACAGCGTTGATCGACATCATCGCAGCGGCCAAATCAGTGTCTAACTTGGCGTAAACTGGCGCCCCCAGCCCGACGGGCGCGCCGCGCACCACGACCTCGATCGCGGCGCCGACGCTGTCATTTTCTTTCACGCGTAGGAACTGCAGATAGTCTTCCCATTCCTGCACAGCGGTGGCGTCCGGCAGCCAGAACGGGTTGTTGTCGATGGCGTCCCAATCGAACTTCGAGCGGTCCAAATGCTTCTCGCCCATCTGGGTCATGTAGCCTTTGATTTCCAGCCCCGGCACCAGCGCTTTCAGCGCTTCACGCGCAACGCCACCAGCAGCTACACGCGCGGCCGTTTCGCGGGCCGAGGAGCGCCCACCACCACGCGGATCGCGGATCCCGTATTTCTGCCAATAGGTGATGTCAGCGTGACCCGGGCGGAAGGTCTTTTCGATCTCGCCATAGTCCTTGGAGCGCTGGTCGGTGTTTTCGATCATCAGCTGAATCGGCGTACCGGTGGTCTGCCCCTCATACACACCCGACAGGATGCGCACCTGATCCGGTTCGTTCCGGGCCGTGGTGTTTTTGTTCTGACCCGGACGGCGCTTGTCCAGCCAGACCTGCAGCATCTCGGCCTCAAGCGGCACACCGGGGGGGCACCCGTCGACGGTCGCGCCCAAAGCAGGCCCGTGGCTTTCACCCCAGGTGGTGACACGGAAAATATGACCAAAGCTGTTCATCGACATGGGCGCGCTCCTTCATTCCCAAGCGTGATAACGAAGGGGGAAACGAAAGGGAAGCGCCCCAAGACGTTAGGATTCGCTTTGTTGCGGCCTGCGGTGTTTTGGCTTCGGCGAGGGGCCGGCATCGTAGCGCGGGTTCGGGTTGCGCAGGATCGGGTTGCGGACCGACACCGACGGGCGGCTTTCCCGCCAGACGATGAACACGCCCGAGGCAATGATGATCGCCGCACCGACGCCCACCCACATATCCGGCAGCTCGTTAAAGAACAGCGCGCCGAAGGCAGTCGCCCAAAGGATCTGGCTGTACTGCGTTGGGGCCACCACGGCGGCAGGGGCCGCGCGATAGGCGGCGATGATCATCATCTGCGCAAAGACAGACATGACGCCCACGCTGGCCGACAAGCCAAGATCCATGATCTGCATCGGCACATAGACGAAGGGCAGGATTAGCCCCATCGCGAGGATCGACGACAGCATGGGGTAGAGGATCATCACGGCGGTCCGTTCCTCGCCGCCAATCTTGCGCATGATGATCGACCCCAAAGCCGAGCAGAAGGCGGCAATCAAAGCGCAGATATGTCCGAAGGTGATCACGGTCACGCCCGGGCGCAGAACGATCAGAACACCAATCAGGCCGACAATCACCGCCGCCCAACGCTGACCGCGCACGGGCTCGCCCAGCAGCCATGCCGACATCGCAGTGATCAGAAGGGGGGTGGCGAAGAGCAGCGCATAGACCTCGGCCAGGGGCAGCACGGTGAAGGCATAGAAGGCCGTCGACATGGCGATCACCGTGGTCGTCGAGCGGATCAGGATCAGCCACGGGTGATGCGGGCGGAAGTTGTCTACCTGACGGTCTGCCAGCATCATGACCGACATCGGTACGAAGGCAAACAGCATCGCGAAAAAGATGATCTGGAACACGGCAAATTGCATGCCCAGCAGCTTGATCACCGCGTCATGGGTGGCAAACAGCCCAAAGGCCGCAAAGGCGAAACCAAGCCCGCGTAGAGGGGATTGAGATGTGTCCGACATGGACCGCTCCGATACTGAAGGTGTTAGCGATCCCATCGCCGATTGTTGCGCGTGGGTCAAGGGCAAGGCCGCTATGCGTTTTCGGTCCCTTCGCGCGCCTTATCACTGGCCCTATGAGTTCGCAAAAACAGGTCTTAGGGCAAATATAGTTTCTTTTCATGGGGTTGTGTCGGCACCGCCCTGCCCACGTGATACTGCCCTGCAAATCTGCTTGCCAATTCCCCGCGCATTGTGCACGAACGGGGCACCTCGGGGTGCTGTGATCCCACAGCTGAGATGCGCAATGCGCGGACCCGTAGAACCTGAACCGGCTAACACCGGCGGAGGGAAGGTGATTTGGACATCCCCAAATGCCCCCATCCGTTCGGCGCATATGGAGGACCCAATGAAGACAGCCCTTTCATTTGTCGCAGGACTTGCACTGACCACGACCGCCGCCCTGGCTGCGGACAAACCCGTGCTGCAAGTTTATGCTCCTGACTATTTCGCATCCGAGTGGGGCCCCGGCCCCTCGATTGAGGCGGGCTTTGAAGCACAGTGCAATTGCGATCTGGAATTCGTCACCGGCGATGTGATGCCCCGCCTGATGCTGGAAGGCGAACGCACCGAAGCAGACGTTGTGATCGGCCTGAACACCGACGTGACTGCACGCGCCCGTGCCTCGGGCCTGTTTGCCCCGCACGGGTTGGACGTCAGCGGCTTGACGCTGCCTGTCGACTGGACTGACGACACGTTCGTACCGTTCGACTACAGCTATACTGCCTTCATCTATGACAACACCAAGATCACAGATGCGCCGACCAGCTTTGACGCGCTGCTGGCGATGCCCGACGACACCAAGATCGTCATTCAGGATCCGCGCAGCTCGATCTCGGGTCTGGCGCTGCTTCTGTGGGTGAAGTCGGTATACGGCGACAATGCCTCCGAGGCGTGGGCCAAGCTGAACCCGAAGATCCTGACCGTCACCAAAGGTTGGTCCGAGGCTTATGGCATGTTCACCGATGGCGAAGCCGACATGGTGCTGTCCTACGTGACCTCGCCCGCCTATCACATCATCGCCGAAGAAGATCTGACCAAATCGGCCGCGATCTTCGACGAAGGCCACTATCTGTACGTGGACCTCGTGGGCAAAATCGCAAACACCGATCAGCCCGAGCTGGCAGACGCCTTCATGGCTTACGTGCTAAGCGAAGAGTTCCAGTCGGGCATCGCGACCTCGAACTGGTCGTTCCCGTCGAAACTGGCCGCTGACAAGCTGCCGGAAGGCTTCGCCAAGCTGCCCGTGCCCGCCAAGGCGCTGGTATTCAGCGAAGAGGAAGCCGAAGCGATCCGCAAGCCGGCTCTGGACGAATGGCTCGCCGCCGCGTCCAAATAAGCCCTACCACCATCCTAGGCGCTTTGGCGCTTGGGGTGGTGGTCTGCCTGACCCTTGGCACGCTGATCGCAGTTGCGCTGCGGGCCGAGGG
>CALJDH010000302.1 GCA_938023895.1 uncultured Aliiroseovarius sp. | reverse complement strand
CTGTTTTGTAACCAAACTTTGCTTCAGTCCGTGTCTTGCGACCCTGTCGTCCGCGCCGTCTGGCGTCCCGTTGTGCGCCTCAGCGCCGCCGGTGAAGTGGGTTCTAAGGTTACTGACCGACAGCCGCAAGCGCTTTTTTCAGAAAAATGTCATATTGAGCGATTTTTCTCCGAAGAGCCTTATAAATAAGGGGTTTGCGAGGTTAATTTTCTTACCTGCATCATCAAGAACTTCCGCATAACCCGCCCTCAGTGCCGGAATCATAGGGGGCAAGATAGGTGAAGTGGGGTTTAATCCGGATTTTCCGCGAGACTCAGTGTGCCGATTTGCTGAATCGGGGTGGAATCGGGCGACTCATTCGATGAATCGGTGACTCGCATGCAGAGTGATTCATCAATCAGCTCTATTTTACCTCTGGCTCATCGCCCACCCGGAGGTAAAAACTATGAATCTCTGATAGTCGCACCAGCTCGTACTTAGACATGAACTGCTCGAACTCGGGGTGTGCCAGCATGAAAGCATACCAAGACGTGAACTTCGTCTGCTGAGGTAATTTAACCCGAGACATCGCGATCAGTTCAGGTTCATAGGTATGAAGATCATCCATCATGCGCTGGCGGTTACGCTCCAGCAGCCGATCGATCTGGTCGCAAAGATCAGGTTGTGCCGTACAATCCGTTCGTTGCCGCTTTTCAAGCGCACCCGGATACACCCATTGGGCGGGATAGCTGCTGGCCCAGTCCAAACCCAGTTCAAGCGCGACTGCGGGCCCCGCATCCAATCCGGTTGATGCAGTCAAAAGCGGGCCGGTCACTTTCAGATCCCGCGCCACCTCGAGAACGTCGTCTTTCACGATATTGCTGTAGAACTGAAAGCTGATCACGATAAGACACCCAAGGCTTGTCGCAATCACAGACAACAGGCGAACTGACCAAAGCGCACGCGCGGAGAGTGAAATCCAAAAGCCAGCTAGGAATACAAAGCTGACCAGTGGAACCAGATGGTAAAGGAAGCCCTTTCCCTGTGTGATGTAACTGATCGCACCCGCGATGACGGCCAGCACAAACACACCACTTCCCTGCGCGGGTCGAACCAGGTTGGGAACAATGATGACCGAAGCGATGACCACCGGGACGAAAAGAAACTTGAGTACGCTTGAGAACTCGCTTCCATATACACCATATACGACTTGTCCGGTTGGGATGATCTCGGTCAGGTAATGTGGATACATCAAAACGACGAATGCGATGTAACCGGCGCCGACCGCCAGCATCGTCATATATTCGGGCCAAATCACAGGGCGCAGAGATTTGTTGCGCCAGATGTCCCGCCCCAGCATCAGAATGGGGAAGATCAGGAAATGAGGCTTCAGGCAAATTCCGAACGCCGCGACCAAAGCGGGCATAACGGATCGCGGGCCCGTATTCGTCGACAGTTGCCCAACAAGCCACGGCAGGATCAGCAAGACCAAAAGATGTTCACGCTGCGCGATGTTATTGATGGCCGCGACAGTGACACCAAACCCCATCAGACCCAAAAAGAATGCGTTGTGACTTGGTCTCAAGATATCCAAGTCGCGCAGAATATGGCCGGACCAAACAAGGCTGCCTGCGGTCAACACCGCGACAAACAGATATTGGCCGTTCACCAAGGATACGCCCGGGATCTCAGCCAACAGGACGGCGGGGATTGTTAGGAAGAAATTCAGGGGCGGGTTGATTTCAATCACGTCCACATAAAGGACGGCCCCGTTCAAGAACTTTTCAGTCGCCACAAGATACCACGCCACATCGTGGTGATGCGGGCGTGACCAGTAGACCAGTAGAAAGACAAGCGCGACCGTAAGGGAGATCCAGAACGACATCCAGTCTGGTCGAATCTGCTGCCGGTATTGAGCAAACACCCAGAACTTCATCGCAAGGAACGAAGCCAAGGGCACAGCGATCGCAACCAAAACCATGGACAGACCAAAACCCTGCCCCATACGCTCGGTGATCAGCCACACGACAGACGAACTGGTCAACAGCCCCACAAGCGACACGAATAGAAACCGCGGCATGTGTTGAGCGTGATCCGGGCGTGTCTGGAAGGTAATTCGGGCGTGCCCAAAATAGGATAGCAGTACCGCTGCGGTGAACCCGGCAAAATTCGCCGCCATTCCATCAAACCCGAGAAACGCGTTCGCAATCAACGCAACACAGACATGCACCAGCGTGGCCAGCCCCCCTACCCCCGCAAAACGCATGAGCTGCATGAACATGGTCAGGCTTTCTCGATCACGGCAGCCAAGGACAGACCAAAGGGCAGCGAGATACGTCCGAGGAAATGCCGCTCGGACGAAAACAGAGCTTCCATCGCCGCGTTCACGGGCGCCGGCGGCATGTCGTCATCCGGCGTGTCGCGGCCCGTCAGCTTTTTCAATGCCCGCACAGCAACGGCGACCGGGAACAGATACATGTTGAAATAGCTGCAATAGGTCACGCGCAACCCAGCTCGCTCGGCCACCTCGGTCAGGCTTTGACGGGTATAGCGGCGGAAATGGTGGTGCGTTTCATCATGACGCGACCACAGGAAGGGAAACGCCGGGACCGTCACCAATAGCTTTCCGTCCGGTGCCAAACGCGCGCCCAGTGCCGCCAACGATGCTTCGTCCTGCTCCACATGCTCGAGCACGTCAAACAGACCAATCAAGTGATAGTCGCGCGGCGCAAAAGGCAGCTCGTCTGGCAGGGCGCCAAACTGAACATCCAACCCAGACAGATCGCAGGACATCTCGCGGGCGACCTCGTCATATTCGAACGCATCAAGCTGGCCGAGTTCTTGCAACATCGCAAGGTTGCCGCCGCTGCCACAGCCTGCCTCCAAGATTCGCGCATCTGAGGGCAAATTGCCCTTTCGGTGGATCAGCGTGCCAATGATCTTGCGGCGCGCCACGAACCACCAATGGTTCGCCTCCAACTCGCTCATGCGCTGATAGACATCACGATCCATCGTCGG
>CALJDH010000301.1 GCA_938023895.1 uncultured Aliiroseovarius sp. | reverse complement strand
CAGACCCCCGGGATATTTATGACAAGAAAAAAGAGGGCAGGCGCGTGGAAATCTCAGTCACTCCGGACGTGTTCAAGCTGGCGCAGGTGTTCACCATCTCGCGCGGGTCGCGGACCGAAGCGAAGGTTCTGACCGTTCGGGTTCAGGATGGCAATCATTTGGGTTGGGGAGAATGTGTGCCCTATGCACGCTATGACGAAACGCTAGAGAGCGTAACGGACGAGATCATGGGCCTGCCTGCGGATGTGACCCGTGCGGCGCTGTATGATCTGTTGCCCGCCGGTGCGGCGCGCAATGCCGTCGACTGTGCGTTGTGGGATCTGGAGGCGAAGCGCGCGGGTAAACGTGCGTGGGAGCTGGCCGGGCTGACTGCGCCGGGGCCTGAGATCACCGCCTATACCCTATCGCTGGCCGAACCTGCCGAGATGCAGGCGCAAGCTGCGAAGAACGCGCATCGTCCTTTGCTGAAGATCAAGCTTGGCACGCCGGACGATATGCCCCGGCTTGAGGCCGTGCGGGCAGGTGCCCCCACCTCGCGCATCATCGTCGACGCCAACGAAGGTTGGTCGGCCGAGGTCTATGCCGATCTGGCTCCGCATCTGGTGCGTCTGGGCGTGGATTTGGTTGAGCAGCCTTTGCCTGCGGGTGAAGACGATGCGCTGATCGGGATGGAGCGTCCGGTGCCCGTTTGTGCCGATGAAAGTTGCCATGATCGCACCAGCCTGCCCAAGTTGAAGGGCAAGTATGATGTGGTGAACATCAAGCTGGACAAGACCGGCGGGCTGACCGAGGCGCTGGCGTTGCGCGAGGCCGCCTTGGCCGAAGGCTATGCGGTAATGGTTGGCTGTATGGTCGGATCAAGCCTGGCGATGGCGCCTGCCACGCTGGTGGCGCAGGGCGCGATGGTCACTGATCTGGATGGGCCGCTGCTGCTGGCCGAGGACCGCGACACGCCGCTTCTGTTTGACGATGCGGGCGTTCACCCGCCTAGTGCCGCACTCTGGGGCTAATGTCAGCCGCGCCCTGCAATCTGGGTCAGGAAAACGCCTACGCCCATGACCGAAATTCCGGCCACGCGCCAGAAGGTCAGGGGCGTGATATTCGCGCCAAACAGGCCGAAATGGTCAATGGCGGCGGCGGCGATCAACTGTCCGATCAGCACAAAGAACACGGCATTTCCGACGCCAAAGCTGGGCGCAACCCAGGTAATGGTCAGGACGTAGAACGCCACAAGGCAGCCCGCGAAGAACAGGTGTGGCGGAGACCCCACCGCGCCTTTCAGCGACGCGCCGGACAAAAGGAACACGACGCCGGTGGTCAGGAACGCCACCACGAACAGGATCAAACCCGCCGCAATTGGCGACCCCATGCGTTGGCCCAAAGCGGCGTTCAGCGCGGCCAGAACCGGAATGCCAATCCCGGCGGTCAACATGATGGCGGCGGATTGCGTGGCACTGGGCATGGGGTTTCCTTTGACTCTGGCGTCGGTATTTGTATCAACACCCCAAACAGGAAATGCCGCACGGGTCAAATGGCCCGCAGCGTCACATGCCCGAGCGTCACATGAAGGAGACCTGACATGACCCGCACCGTTTACGTAAACGGAGAATATCTGCCCGAGACCGAAGCCAGCGTCTCGATCTTTGACCGTGGTTTCCTGTTTGCGGACGCGGTGTATGAGGTAACCAGCGTGCTGAACAGCAAGCTGATTGATTTCGAGGGTCACGCCGTGCGTCTGGCGCGTTCGCTGAACGAGCTGGGGATCGAGAACCCGATCTCGAAAGAAGATCTTCTGGAAGTCCACCGCGAGCTGGTGCGCGTGAACGAGATTGACGAGGGTCTGGTCTATTTGCAGATTTCGCGCGGGGCGGACAGCGACCGTGATTTCGTCTTCCCGGACCCCGAGAAGGTGAAGCCGACCGTGGTTCTGTTCACCCAGAACAAGCCGGGTCTGGCTGCGACTGTGAAGCCGATGAAGGTGATCTCGATCGAGGATATCCGCTGGGGTCGTCGCGACATCAAAACGGTTCAGCTGCTGTACCCGTCGATGGGCAAGATGATGGCTAAGGCGGCTGGTGCAGATGATGCGTGGCTGGTGGAAGATGGCTTCGTGACCGAGGGCACGTCGAACAACGTGTACATCGTGAAAGACGGCAAGATCATCACGCGCGGCCTGTCCAACGACATTCTGCACGGCATCACCCGTGCCGCTGTTCTGCGCTTCGCCGAAGAAGCCCAGATGGAGATCGAAGAGCGTAACTTCACCATCGAAGAAGCGCAGAATGCGGATGAAGCATTCTTCACCTCGGCCTCGGCCTTCGTGATGCCGGTTGTGGAAATCGACGGCAAGGCGCTGGGCGATGGTGCGCCGGGCAACGTGGCCCTGCGCCTGCGCGAGATCTATCTGGATGAGAGCCTGAAGAAGGCCGTCTAAGCCAAAAGGTATCGAATTCCGAAGGGGCTGCAGTTGCGGCCCCTTTTTGTTGAACAGGTGCGTGCGGCTTTACAGCTTCAAAGCGGCAGCCACCTCGGCCGCCAGTGCGCGTACTTCGTCCGCCGCGGGACCAGTTCGTTTCGCTTCCAACACACCCAGTCCGCGACCGAGCGCCTCGGCATAAATTACCCTGCTGGACAGGGATGACTGCAACGGTTTTGCACCAAGCTCGGCGACCGCAGTGGACACCTGTTCGCCAACGCGCGTCCCATTACGTGTGCGGTTCATGACAACATTCGTTGGTTTCCCAGCCCGGTCCGCCAAGTCCAGAACATCATTGGTTGCCCAGACATCGGCCTTGCTGGCCGAGACGGGGACCAGCACCAGATCCGACTCACTTAGCACCCAGCGCACGTCGCTGTCGGCTTTGGGGGGCGTGTCGATCAGAACGACGTCGGCCTGTTCCTTGACCCCACGAATGGCGCGCGAGATGCCATAGGCGGTGGCGGTCGCGAACTGAAGATTTTCATCCTCGCCCAGCGTTTCTTCGCGAATATCCAACCACTTACCAAGACTGCCTTGGGGATCCGTGTCCAACAGAGCCACGCTTTTTCCCTCGGACAGGAACGCGATGGCCAGGTTCGAGACGAGCGTTGTTTTGCCCGCGCCACCCTTCTGCTGCGCCACGCAGATGATCCGACTGCTCATTGGTCAAGCCTCCAAATGTCGTTTCTGCGCTGCAGCATACCACTTTGGAGGGGGGAGCGATAGGACTATTGCGTGGCGTTTTTCGCTATCCCAAGCGGAAACTTGTCGCAGTAACGCCGCCAAAGATGCCTTCCTCGTGATAGGTCACGGTCGAGGGGTCCTCTTCTGCCGCCCCCAAAGCCACGAAGATCGGGGCAAGGTGGTCCTCTTCTTTGTGGGCGATCCGGGCCGAGGGTGCGGTTTCCCAATCCAGAAGCGCTTGCGTACGCTCTTTGGGGTCGCGCAGCATCACGTCATTCAACCACGTATCAAACTCGGTCGATGGCACCCGCGCGCCGGGGCCGAAATTGCGCAGGTTGTGATAACTCAGACCCGACCCCACGATCAGCACACCTTCGTCCCGCAGGGGCGCAAGGGCGCGTCCAAGTGCGAAGTGGGCGGCTGGGTCATATCCGTGCTGAAGCGACACTTGATAGGTCGGCACATCTGCCTCGGGATAGATCACGGCCATCGGTGCAAAGACCCCGTGGTCGAAGCCCTGCTGATCGTCCAAATGCGTGGGCAAGCCCGCCGCCGCGATCAGATCCGCCGTGCGCTGGGCCAGCGCGGGTGCGCCGGGGGCGGGATAGGTGATCTCATATGTATGGGCCGGAAAGCCGGTATAGTCATAGACCATCGGCGGCGCGTCCGAGGACATTACGGCGAAGTCAGTCGTTTCCCAGTGGCCCGAGATCATCAAGACCGCTTTAGGCTTTTCGGGAAGTTCCGACGGCATCGCGGCAAGCGAGCGTTCCAGTTCGGCGAAACCACGGCGCATCTCGGGCAGCCACGGCCACGGGCCGCCGCCATGCGAAATGAAGTATGTGGGCATACGGGTCATATCAGGTCCTTTCGTTGGAGCTTAGATAAGACCCGCGCGCGGCGCACGGAACCGGCGCGCGCGAACAGGCTTGGTGCGCATTTGCACAATTTAGATTAGAGTAGCGGGCCGCGCCGGTCTGCGTGACGCACGACTTTTCGCGAGGGCACAGGGATCAGCGATAGGTGATGGTTGCGCAGCCGGTGGAAGCTTCCAGCCGTCCATTGACGACATGTGTCGAACGCAGGGCGTCAGGCTTTTCTAGCTCGACACAGATTCGATAGGTGTTCGCCGAGGTCTTCTCGTAGCGATACGGAGATCCGGTGTGCGGGTCGTCGAACCGAACGTCGGTCGAGCAGGCTGGGTCTGGGGTCAGGCTTTCGGGAAGCTGCCGATTGTTGGCGTGGGCTACGCAGCGCACGAAATCCGACAGGGCACGCAAGTCGTCGATGCGGCCCCTGTCGCGCTTTTCGCTCTGCCCGGCTTGGGGGCCGCCGGTCGCCAAAAGCCCAAGGATGACTGCCCCTGCCACAAGGGTGCCGATCACGATCTGCGCTCCGGTTTCACGACGCATCGCTGTCTTCCCCGGTTTCGTTGCGGAAATACATCAAGACCGCCCCCGCCACGATCGCGACCACCAGTGCCTTCAGGATGAACCGGAGGGTGAGATCCCCTTCAAGGAAGGTGTAGATCACCGCCATCAGGTCGCCTAGCAGGGAAATGACCGCCAAGAACAGGGTCACATACCCGAACCATTTGCGCACGCCGGAACGCTGTTTTCCAGGATCCGCACGGGTGGCGCGGACGGTCCGGGCGTTCAGCAGAAGAAACAGCGGCGCGAAGACGATCAGCGAGGCGATTGACCAGCGCATCATCGAAAGCTTGTAGCCCGCGTAAGGGGAATCACCGGGTTCCGGAAGCCACCGGTCGATCAGGTTGAATGAGAGCGACGTCAGGTGCCACGCGGTCATTGCGAGTGACACGAACAAGATGCCGTAGAAAAACGCCTCGCGTGCCGAGACATAGGGTCGGGGGCGTGGGACGGGTGGAGAGAAGTCGATCTCGGCCCACGCGTTGAGCGCCTGTTTGACCTCGTTCGGGGCCCAGCCCGCATCGGTCAGGGCGCGGTGGATGTCGTCGCGGGATTTTCCGGCGGCAAGAGCTTCGCGGGTGAACTCGGCGAGTTGATCGGCTGGGCGCATGGGAACCTCTTCATCTCGAATGGCCTTCTCAGCCTGACACGCATGGGCAGAAATGAAAAGCGCCCCGGCCGAAGCGGGGCGCTGTACAGGAAACGAGATTTCTAGTCGGACTACTTTTTTTCGTTCAGCACATTCTCGCGGAAGGCCACTTCAAATTCCGCCTGCTTTTCGGGGCTGGCGTCGGTTTGATAGTTCGCCTTCCACTCGGCCATGGTCATGCCATAGAACGCCTCGCGACCTTCTTCCTTCGACATCTCGATACCGCGTTCGTTGGCGGCTTCTTGATACCAGCGGGCAAGGCAGTTGCGGCAGAAGCCGGCAAGGTTCATCAGGTCGATGTTCTGGGCGTCGGTGCGGTCTTCCATCAGGTGCTTTTGCAGGCGGCGAAAGGCGGCGGCTTCGATCTCGATACGGGTCTGGTCGTCCATGTGGGTCACTCCTTAGAGAACGTCTTTGGCATAGGAGGGGCTGAGGTCTTCGACGTCAACGGATAGGTTGGCGATCTGCGGCAGTTGGGCGCGCATTGTGGACAGGATCAGCCCGGAAAGGTCGGAT
>CALJDH010000300.1 GCA_938023895.1 uncultured Aliiroseovarius sp. | reverse complement strand
GCGGGCAGGATCACGCGGTTGGCGTCAACCAGCATGCAAGGGCGGCTGACACCACCGCCACGAAGTTTTAGCCGCGCTTTGGGGTGATAGTGGCCCGAGATCTCGCCACTAACGCTTTCCTGCGCGATGTGGCGGAAGGTCAGCGGGGCCTCGTGGAGTTCGGCCAGATGCGTGCCGCCGAACTCGACCGGGCTGGGGTCGTGGTTGCCCTCGATCCAGATCCAGTAGCGGCCAGCCATCAGGCGGGTGATCCACAGCATTTCGTCTTCGGGCAGGTTTTGCGCGGCAAGCAGGTCGTCGAAACTGTCACCAAGGCAGACGACGGTGGAGGCATTCGTGTGACGCAGGTCTTCCTCCAGCCGTCCCAGCGTGTCGCGGGTTTCATATGGCGGTAGCATGTCGCCCGAGCGGCGCACGATCCGCTCGGATTTACCCAGGTGCAGGTCCGAGACGCAGAGGAGCGCGCGCTCGGCCCACCACAGCGCGCCCGAGGGCAGCAAGGTCAGTTGTGTATCTGCGAAGGTGAAGTGAAAGCCTCGCGTCATCGGATCCTGCCTGCGTTAACCATCGGTGTTCTGGCCGGTTGCGATCAGGCTGGCAAGGCCAGATTGCTCCATCAGGCGGTCGGCTTCGGCCTGAAGAAGCGCCTCGCGGCCAGCGCCGTCGACGGGCACTTTGCCGACCTCAAGGAACAGGGGGGCTGCGAAGGGGGTGACCTGTTCGGTGACGACGTGGTCGATCCGGCCCTGTGTACGCTCTAACATCTCGTCAATGCGACCAAAGCCGATCAGCCCGCGCATTGCCTCGGTTCTAGTGATCTGTAGCAGCAGATGATCGGGATCGTATTTGCGCAGCGTGTCATAGAGGATGTCGGACGAGAACGTCGCCTGCCGCCCCGAGGATCGCTTGCCCGGCAGGTTGCGGGTGATCAACCCAGCGATGGTGGCCGCGCCCTTGAAGCTGCGTTTCATCAGCGCATTGTCGGCCAGCCAGCCTTCAAGCCCGTCTTGCAACTGATCTGCATTCAGCACCTGCGCTGGGTCCGTCACATGCGCGATGGACCAGATGAGCGTGGCGTAGTCAGTGGCGACGAAACCAAGCGGACCGAGGCCCAATTCCTCCATCTGGCGGGTGACCATCAGGCCCAACGTTTGCTGCGCATTTTTGCCGGCAAAGCCGTAGATACAGGTATGGGCGCGGTCGTCATGGTCGAAGCTTTCCACAAGGGTGCGGCCTAAGCGGGGCAGATGGCTGACCTGTGCCTGCAGGCGGATCCAGTCCAGCGTGTGCTGGGGCAGGTCGGGCAGGGTGGGGCGGTGCAGCAAGTCCAAGATGCGGACAGAGAGCTGTGTCGAGGTGGCGAATTTCGTCCCCGAGAATACAGCGAGCTTCGGCTTGCGGCCCCGGTCACGGCTGACCTGCACCTCCATCTCGCGCAGGCTTTCGAACCGCACGATCTTCCCGCCCATCAGGAAGGTGTCGCCGGGGACCAGAGAGGCGGCGAAGCTTTCCTCGACCTCGCCCAAGGGCTTCCCGGCGGACGCCCCAGACCGCCCCTTCATCCGCACTTTCAACGTGTCTGTGTCGATGATCGTGCCGATATTCATCCGCACCTGCTGCGCTAACCGGGGGTCGCGCAGCCGCCACAGCCCGTCCTCACGCTGCATCAAGCGTTGCCAGCGATCATAGGCCCGCAGGGCATAGCCGCCGGTGGCCACGAAATCCAGACAGTCGTCAAACTGGGCGCGTGTGAGATTGTGATAGGGGCCAGCGCCGGTGACTTCTGCGAACAGAGTGTCCGCATCAAACGGGGCCGCACAGGCGGTGATCAGGATATGCTGGCAGAGCACGTCCAACGGGCCGGGACCGCGGGGATCTCCGTCCAGATCATGGGCCAACACGGCTTCGATTGCGGCGTGGCATTCGATCACTTCCCACCGGTTTGCAGGCAGTATCAGCGCTTTTGATGGCGCGTTATAGCGGTGATTGGCGCGGCCGATACGCTGCACCAGACGCTTCACGTTCTTTGGGGCGCCGACCTGAATGACCAGATCCACGTCGCCCCAGTCGAGCCCCAGATCCAACGATCCAGTACACACCACCGCACGCAGTTGGCCTGCGACCATCGCGGCTTCGACCTTTTTGCGTTGTTCCAGCGCGAGCGAGCCGTGGTGGATGCCGATGGGCAGACCATCCGTGTTGGCCAACCACAGCTCGTGAAAGAAGATCTCGGCCTGTGCGCGGGTATTGTGGAAGATGAGCGTGGTTCTGTGCTGAGTGACCTGCTGCAGTACCTCGGGAATGGCATAGCGGCCGCCGCCGCCCGACCACGGGGGCGGGGTGTCGGTGGTCAGCATGCTGATGTCCGGATCCGGGCCGGGGTCGGCGTGGATGATGTGACAGGGGGCGGGGTGGGGCGCGACGAAGCGGGCAAGCGCCGGAGGATCCTCGACCGTTGCCGATAGCCCTACGCGGCGTAGCCCCGGACACATCGCCTGAAGGCGGGACAGACACAGCATCAGCTGATCGCCCCGCTTGCTTTCGGCCAGCGCGTGCAGCTCGTCGACCACCACGCGTTTCAAGCCTGCGAAGATGCGGGGCGCATCCTCATAGCTTAGCAGCAGGGCCAGACTTTCCGGCGTGGTCAGCAGGATATGCGGGGGATCGGCGCGTTGGGCTTTCTTGCGGGTTTGTGACGTGTCGCCCGAGCGGTCCTCGACCCGGATGGGCAGGCCCATGTCGCTGATTGGCGTGGTCAGGTTGCGCCGCATATCTGCCGCCAGCGCCTTCAGGGGCGAGATGTAGAGCGTGTGCAAACCCGGCACAGGATTGGCACCAATTTCAACCAAGCTCGGCAGGAAACCTGCAAGTGTCTTACCGCCGCCCGTCGGGGCGATCAGCATCA
>CALJDH010000299.1 GCA_938023895.1 uncultured Aliiroseovarius sp. | reverse complement strand
GCTTGCCTTGTGGCAGAACGGGCCTGTATCAGGGATGCCTGAGTTGGATTGAAGGCGGCTTATGTCGGATCTGTGGGAAGGAATACGCCAGGCGCTCTGGCTGCTGGTGACGCTGGACGCGGACCTGGTTGAGATCACGCTGCGCTCGTTGCGCGTGACGCTGACCGCTTTGGTCATCGCCTGCGCCATCGCCCTGCCCATCGGTGCCTTTCTGGCCGTCCGCCGCTTCCGCGCCCGCCGTTTCACCATCGCGCTTTTGAACGCCCTGATGGGCCTGCCGCCGGTGGTGGTAGGGCTGATTGTCTATGTACTCCTCAGCCGATCCGGCCCCTTTGGCGTTTTCGGCCTGATCTTCACACCCACCGCAATGATCATCGCGCAAGTGATCATCATCGTGCCGCTGATCGCATCCATCGCCCATCAGGCCCTGCGCGAGCTTTGGTCCGACTACCACGACCTGCTGATCTCGTTGAACACGACGCAACGGCAACGCATGGCGGCGCTGTTGTGGGACGGGCGCCGCGCCCTTCTGACCGCCGCGCTGGCCGGCTTTGGTCGCGCCATTGGCGAGGTCGGAGCGATCATGATCGTCGGCGGTAACATCGACCACCACACCCGCGTGTTAACCACCGCCATCGCGCTTGAGACCGGCAAGGGGGACTTCGCCATGGCGCTGGGGCTGGGTTTTGTTCTGATCCTGATGGCGATTGCAGTAAATCTTGCGATCCACGTCATTGGCCGCACCGAACAAGAGGGGCGCTGGTGATGAGCAATCTGTTCCCTCTGACCCTGACCGGGGCCACGATCCGGCGCAAAGGCAAGCGGCTGGTGGGGCCGATTGATCTGACCCTGCAAGATCAGGGCATCACCATCGTGATCGGCCCGAACGGGGCGGGGAAGACCTCGCTTTTGCGGATGATGCATGGCATCGCCCGGCTGTCAGACGGCAACATCACATGGGGCTGCGATCTGGACACGGCACGCGCCGCACAGTCCTTCGTCTTTCAGCAACCCATCCTGCTGCGCCGAACCGTGCGCGACAACATCGCCTATCCTCTACGCCTGCGCGGCATCCCGAAAGCCGACGCACGCGCGCAGGCTGACGCGGCGGGCACGCAAGTCGGGCTGGGCGCGATGCTGGATCGCCCTGCCACGTTCCTGTCGGGCGGCGAGCGCCAGAAACTGGCCATCGCCCGCGCGATGATCACCAAGCCCGTGCTGCTTTTCCTCGATGAACCATGCGCCTCGCTTGACGGTCGCGCGACCCGCGAGATTGAAGAGATCCTGCTACGCGCCGCCGCCTCGGGAACGCGGTTGATCATGTCGACCCACGACATGGGACAGGCCCGTCGCTTGGCGGGTGATGTGCTGTTCTTGTTAAACGGCCACATCCACGAACACGCGCCGACCCCCCAGTTTTTTGACCAGCCACAGACCGCCGAAGCCGCGGCCTTCCTGAACGGAGACATCGTCGAATGAAATCCCTGCTGACCGGGCTTTGGGTTGCCCTTGCCACGTCCGGAGCCGCCTTTGCGGACGACCTGAAACTGGCCGTCACGACCTCGTTCCAGAACTCGGGTCTGGCCGGGGTTCTGCTGCCCGCCATCAAGGAAGACACCGGGCTTGAGGTGCAGCTTCTGGTGGTTGGAACCGGTCAAGCAATCCGTCTGGGCGAAGCTGGCGACGTGGATGCCGTGCTGGTCCATTCCCGCGCAGCGGAAGAGGCGTTTGTCGCCGCTGGCCACGGCACCCACCGGCGCGAGATCATGTATAATGACTTTGTGCTGATCGGCCCCGCCGGTGATCCTGCTGGGATCAAGGTCGCTGCGACAGCCGCAGACGCGCTGACTCGCATTTCGAACGCCAGTGCTGCCTTTGTCAGCCGCGGCGATGACAGCGGCACCCACAAAGCTGAAAAGCGGCTGTGGGCCTCGGCCGAGGTGACACCCGCGGCAGATTGGTACCGCGAAGCGGGCGCTGGCATGGGCGCTGCCCTGAACATCGCGGCGGGGATGAATGCCTATATCATGTCCGACCGCGCCAGCTGGCTGAACTTTGGAAACAAGGCCGATCTGGCGCTGCTGTTCGCGGGCGACCCGGTGCTGTTCAACCAATACGCCTTCTTGCCGGTGAATCCCGAGAACCACCCACATGTGAATGCCAAAGGCGCCGAGGCACTTGAGGGCTGGCTGACATCAGACCGCGCGCAGGGCCTAATCGACGGCTATCAGATCGGCGGAGAGACGCTGTTTACCTTCAACGCAACGCCGGCAGCTCAGTAAAAAAAGGCGGAATAACCTCGGGATCGCCGCAAGACACGGCGATCCCGAGATTTTGCATGGACGCCCCACATCGCCCATGAACTGTGCTTCTCGTGATGCCCAAGATCTTTCCCCCGGTCGGGACCATCACAAAGCACAATCTGATATCGCACACGCGCTAGATGCGTCCGCCCTGGAACAGTACGTTCCTTTTGCGACGAACCATCCGAGCACTCCAAAAACGATACACCTGACTCGGATCAGGAAGTCCCCGGGTCAGGTGCATCTTTCAAACTGGCCAGCGCATGGACCGCTGCCCTGGACTGGGACAGCGAATTCCAAGCGCCGTTGCCGCATGTCTACCCAAAGCGAACCGGTGCGAACCCACCCACTCAGATGGCCGATCCAACACCCCTTCAGAACCGAAAGGGTCATGAGCATCCCGCAGTAATTTCGAGACCACTTGGCAACTTTAAAAACCTCTTTGACTCAATACAGTCGACTCTAAGAGGCAGGGGGAAACGCGTCATACCCAAGTTGGGGTAAAACGCACCTAAGGGAGATATTTTTCGACCTCGTCCAGCACGTCGCGCCAGTGGCGGAAGAACACAAGCTGCCCGGCATCGTCATACAGGCGATAGTCAATCCAGTCATGATCGACGCGGAACTCGTCCAACGTGGCAAGCGGCACCTGCGGGTCTTGTGCGCCATTGAAATAGACCACCGGAAGACGGCCTTTCTGCTGGTTGACCAGATCGGACCAGTCGCCCTGCTGCTCACCCATCACCATGCGCGAAAACGCGTCATGTGCGGAATGGGTGTCGGTCAGAGCGGTTTCAGATCCCGTAACCATCGCCTCGAAAACCTCTGGATTTTCAAAGGTTTCGATGTCCGCGGGATTGTTGCCATAGACCGCGTGCACAAAACCGCGCTTGCCTATCTTACGGGCCAGATAGAAGCCCGCTTTGACCATGAAGGGCAGTAAATGCGGCGTGTATTTAGCACCTGCCAGAATGAAGCGGTGCCACTTCTCCATCCGTTCGTACTGAACCCGTTTGGTCATCGGAAGTGTGCCAGCGCAGGCGATGATGGCGGTCAGATCGACGTCGCCCTGCGCGGCCAGTGCAAAGGCGTAATAGCTGTCTGATCCCAGCGAAATCACTGGGCAGCGATCCACACCTTCGGCCTGCAGTATCTGTACCGTGTCGCGCGCCGCGCAGCTGTCATAGTCGACGGATTTCGGCACCATGTCAGACTGGCCGTAACCCGCGCGGACAGGCACAATAATACGCAGCCCGCGCGCCTGTGCTTCTGCCTCGGCCGAAGCAGGCCAGCGCACCAGACCATAGTCCAAGGGCAGGAATAAAACAGGTTTACCATCCGGATCGCCCAGCACCAGATAGTCCAATCGGCGCCCGTCCGGCGTGATCAGCGTCTGGAAAGGGCGTTCTTCCAGCGTGGCATATCCACGACTGACGATCCGCGGACCGGGATCTGCCTTGATCGTCAGGTTCGACATATCCATGACCGACAGCGCAAGGCGCACCAACTCGATCTGGCTTTTCGTTTCGGTCTTAGACAGGATCGATTTGATCTGCGCACGGACCGTGTCGACGGACCGGCCGCGCTGTTCCGCGATCTCTTTGACGGAACAGCATTCCACAAGGCTTTGCACGACCTTGGCCTCGGCGCCGGTCAGGTCAAAGGCGCGTTTCAGGATATCCTCGAACCCGTCCGGGCAGCTGACCTCGGACGAGGCAGCCAGAACAAACGCACCCCGGTCGCCGACCTGAACCTCTTGCAGGCGGACCACGACGAAATGCCCCTTCTCGCGCGAGCGTAGGCGCAGGACGGCGGTTTTGTCACTTGTGTCAGCCAACAGCCCGCGCGCCGCAACGCGGATGCTTTCGATGTCTTCCGGGTTCACTCGCATCGTTGCGATGTCGTCCCCCAGCGACAGGCCCAAGACCTGCGTGGCCGCCGTGTTTACCGCGGCAACTTTGCCCCCACGATCCAGAAGAAAGGCCGCGACTTTGTCGAAAGGCGCAATGGCGGCATTCAGGTGATCTTGCGTGCTGGATTGATCCAGACGATCCAGAAAGGCACTGGCGCGCTCGAAATGGCTGGAAATCGCGTGGTCATCCAACAGGCGCGGAGCGGACAGGTCGACCCCCTCGCGCATCGGTTTCAGCGCGGTTTCCCACAAGTCCAAAAGCGTCTCATACCGCGACGGATCAAGCGCCACATCATAAAGACGTTCAATCGCTTCATCGCGGGTTCGTCCTGTCAGACCCTCCTTCTGGCCTGACACGGGATGTGCAGGTTCGGTCATGTCCAGTCAGCCATCAACGCGCCGTCGGCGCTGGGTTCGCATAGGACAATTCTAGCAACCCGCAAGGGATGCGCCAAGGGGCGCAGCCTTACGGGAATCCGGACCGAACCGCTGGTTTAGCGATGCAAACCTAGCTGCGCGCCATCAAACGGGCGACGTCCAGCATGCGGTGCGAAAAGCCCCATTCGTTGTCATACCAGCCGAAAACCCGCAGCAATCCGCCCTCGCAGACCGAGGTTTCAGGACCCGAGATCACGATGCTTTCGGGGCGCATCCGCAGGTCGGACGAGACCAAGGGTTCCTCGGTCCAGCCCAGCACTTTGCCGGTAGCGCCCTCTTGCAGGATCGCACGGGCCACGGCCTCGGTGACCTCGTCGCGCAGGCGGACGGTCAGGTCGATGCAGGACACGGACGCGGTGGGCACACGGATCGCACGCGCCTCGACCTTGCCAGCCAGCTCGGGCAGCACGTCGCCCACCAGCTTATGCGCGCTGGTGGTGGTCGGCACCATCGACAGCGCCGCCGCCCGCGACCGCGCCGCATTGGCGCGGGGCTTGTCCACGGTGGGCTGGCTGCCGGTATAGCAGTGCACGGTGGTCATATGCCCGCCAATCACGCCCCATTGGTCGTCGAGCAGCTTCAACAGCGGGGCAAGCGCGTTGGTTGTGCAGGATGCGTTCGAGACAATGCGATGCCCCGCCAACTGATCCTCATTCGCGCCCAGCACGACGGTCACATCGGCCTCGGACGACGGGCCCGAGATCAGGACATTGCGCGCGCCTGCCGCCAGACCACGTTCCGCCACAGCGCGTTTGCCCGCCATGCCGGTGCATTCCAGCACCACGTCCACATCGGTCAGATCCATCGCGCTGATATCGGGCTTGGCATAGAACGGAATGCTCTGCCCGTTCAGCACAAGCGCCTGATCCCCGGTCGAGACCTCGCCCGGGAAGGGGCCGAACACGCTGTCATATTTGAACAGATAGGCACAGGTGTCCAAGCTTTCGATGTCATTGATAAAGGCGACCTCGAACGGGCCGGGATCCTGCGCCAA
>CALJDH010000298.1 GCA_938023895.1 uncultured Aliiroseovarius sp. | reverse complement strand
GCCCTGCACACCATGCCGGGGATCGAGCTTGGCCACTTCGTCACCACGCCCGGCCCGATGATGGCGGCGGTGGACACGCTGCGTGTGACGGTAACGGGCGTCGGCGGGCATGGCGCTTATCCGCATGAATGCGTGGACCCGGTCCCCGCGATGGTCGCGATGGTGCAGGCGCTGCAAACCATCGTCAGCCGCAACCTGCGTCCGTTGGATGAACTTGTGGTCTCGGTCACGGAAATCCACGCGGGCACGGCGGATAATGTGATTCCTGAAAGCGGCTGGTTCGGGGCGACAATCCGCTCGTTCACACCTGAGGTACGCAAGATGGTCGAGACGCGGATTCGTGAGATTTTGGAAGGGCATGCGGCCAGTTTCGGTGTCTCAGTGGAAATCGATTATGAGCTGGGCTACCCGCCGATGATCAACACCGCGCCTGAAGTGCTAAAGGCGGCTGATGCCGCGCGCGAGATTTCGGGGGACGACCGTGTGGACGATGCTTCGGGTCGCGAGATGGGGGCCGAGGATTTTGCCTATATGCTGGAAGAACGTCCCGGTGCCTATCTGTTTCTGGGGCAGGGCGAGGGGCCGGGCGTGCACCATCCGAAGTTCGACTTCAACGACGAGGTTGCGGCGTATGGGTCCAGCTTTTTTGCCCGTCTGGTCGAGCGGTTAAATCCTGCCACCTAAAATATGATCAAATTACTGGCGCTAAGCCGAAAGCTGTGCTAGGCATCCTCCAAACAAGGAGGTCATAATGGCACTGGAAGACGCCGCAGAACAGGTGGATACCGCGATCACGCGCGAAGGATTCAAAGGGCTTTCCTTTGAAAACACCTTTGGGGGTGTGCGGTCCTTTTTGCGTCGCACCTACACCAAGGACTTGTCGGATGTCGACATCGCCGTCACGGGGATTCCATTTGATCAGGCGGTGACAAACCGCCCCGGAACGCGCCTTGGCCCGCGCGCCATTCGCGATGCGTCGAGCCTGCAATCGCCTGATCCGGCCTATGGTTGGGGCTTCGACGTCTTGTCAGAATTTGCGGTCGCGGATTACGGTGATTTGGCCTTTGATTATGCCCGTATCGACCAGTTTCCGGCGGTCCTTGAGGCGCATATCACCTCGATCCTTGACCAAGACGCGGCGTGCCTGACCTTGGGCGGCGATCACTACATCACCTTCCCGATCCTGCGGGCGCATGTGAAGAAACACGGGCCGCTCAGCCTATTGCAGTTCGACGCGCACACGGACACGTGGCCGGATGATGACATGAGCCGCGTGGACCACGGGACCATGTTCTATAAGGCGGTGAAAGAAGGGCTGATCGACCCCAGCCGCTCGGTTCAGGTGGGGATCCGCACCACCAACGAAGATACGTTGGGCGTGAACATCATCGACGCGCGCGAGGTTCATGAGACGGGTCCCACCGCCGTGGTCGAGAAGATCAAATCCATTCTGGGCGACAACAAGACCTATCTGACCTTCGATATCGACGGCTTGGACCCGGCCTTTGCGCCCGGAACGGGGACGCCGGTCTGGGGCGGGCTGACCTCGGGCCAGGCCTCGATCATTCTGCGCGATCTGGCCGGGATCAACGTGGTCGGTGGCGACGTGGTCGAGGTATCGCCACCTTTCGACACAACCGGCGCCACCGCGATTGCCGGCGCGCATATCGCGATGGAGATCCTAAACCTCTGGGCGTATAACAAGCGAAAATAGGTTAATTCTTTCAAAAATATAGAAGGCATCGCCCGGAACGGTTTCCCCCGTTTCGGGCGTGTCATACTTGACGTTATGTCATACTGATCCGGGGGCTGTTTCGGCGCGTATCCGTCCTATATCTGGCCGGTCAAAGTCCTAGGAGCAGCCCCCCATGAAATTGATCCTCATCCTGATCGCCGCCCCGGTGATCCTTGCCTGCGCAGTAGCGATCTATGCACGGCTAACCCCGATTGATGCGGATCGGTTTACCTCGACGCCCGGACCCGATGTGGTAGGCGTTCACAAGATGCCCGGCGGGGCGAAATATGTCCTGCCTCTGTCTGATCTTCCAAAGGATACCGTCGCCAAGCTTCTAGACATCGTGCGGCAGACCCCGCGGACGACCGAAGTCGCCACGGATACCGGCAACAGCTTTGTAACCCGCTCGCGTGGGTTTGGTTTTCCGGATGTGACGCGGATCTGGCTGGAAGATGACAACTTGCACATTCATGCACATCTGGTGATTGGCAAATCAGATCTTGGGGTCAACCGCGACCGGGTTGGGCAATGGAACGAAACGCTGCGGGGTTCCCTGCGCTGACACACACCCTTCGCCCGTTTCGCGCCACATTGGGACGTTCAGGCTCATCTCGCAGCGGGCCATGAAGGCACGCCCATCGACGAATAGGCAGATCGACTGGCCCAGCTCGACCCGGCCACCGGTGCTGTCGGTACAGTAACAGTCTATCACTTTGCCTCCGGGCCCGGTCACATCGGCATGGACCGGCGCGGCAATCAGCAAACATGCAAGCGCGATACGATACGTCATGGGCGCAGTCTAGCATGCCCGCGCCCCTTGACCAAACCCCCGTAATCATAGACACCATCCCCATGGTTCCTATGGAAAAACTCAACGCGATCACCGAGCGCTTTCAGTATCTTGAAGCCCGCATGGCCGAAGGCCTGTCGGGCGACGAAATCGCAGCTCTCGGGCGCGAATATGCCGAGCTCAAGCCGGTGGTGGATGAAATCGCAAGCTATCAGCAGCTTCTGGATGACATCGCCGAGGCCGAGCTGATGATGGACGATCCCGATATGCGGGAATTGGCCGAGGAAGAACTGCCCGCCCTGCGCGAACGCCTGCCCGAAATGGAGCAATCCATGCGTTTGGCGCTCTTGCCCAAGGACGCGGCAGACGCGCGCCCGGCAATGATCGAAATTCGCCCCGGTACGGGTGGGGACGAGGCGGCTTTGTTCGCCGCAGACCTGCTGCGGATGTATCAACGCTATGCGGAATCGCGCGGCTGGAGCTTTGATATCGTGGAACAAAGTCTGTCCGAGCTTGGGGGCATCAAAGAAGTCACCGTCCATGTGAAGGGCGAGGGCGTCTTTGCACGTCTGAAATATGAAAGCGGCGTGCACCGTGTGCAGCGCGTGCCTGAAACCGAAAGCGGCGGACGAATCCATACCTCGGCCGCGACGGTCGCCGTGCTGCCCGAAGCCGAAGATGTGGACATTCAGATCGAGCCCGGTGATCTGCGGATCGACACGATGCGCGCGTCTGGGTCTGGCGGTCAGCACGTGAACACGACGGATTCGGCAGTGCGGATTACCCACTTGCCCACGGGGATCATGGTGGTCAGTTCCGAGAAATCGCAGCACCGCAATCGCGAGATCGCGATGCAGGTTCTGAAGGCGCGGCTATACGATCTGGAACGTCAGCGGGTCGATAGTGAACGGGCTGCGGATCGGAAATCGCAGGTCGGGTCGGGCGATCGCTCGGAACGGATCCGGACTTATAACTTCCCACAGGGCCGCATGACCGACCACCGCATCAACCTAACGCTCTATAAGCTGGATCAGATCATGGGCGGCGATCTGGACGAGATCGTGGATGCCTTGACTGCTGAAGCCCAAGCCGCGCAACTGGCGGATCTGGACGCGTGACGACCGGGGCGGTGCTGCTGGTAGGGGCTGTCGCGCGGTTGCGCGATGCTGGGATCGACGATCCGGCGCGGGATGCGCGGATCCTTTTGGCCCATGCGCTTGGGGTGGATCGCAGCCGCCTGACATTGGTGATGCATGACGACACGTCGTCAGATCAGGCAGATGCGTTCGAACGGGCCATCGAGGCCCGTGTCGCCCGCCAGCCCGTCGCGCAAATCGTCGGACAGCGTGCGTTTTTCGGGCGCGATTTTATTGTGACCCCCGACGTGCTGGATCCCCGCCCGGATACCGAGCTTTTGGTTGATCTGGCCCTGTCAGAACCGTTTGAAACGGTTTTGGATCTAGGTATAGGGTCTGGCTGTATCCTGTTGTCTTTGTTGGCAGAACGTCCCAATGCCTCGGGGCAGGGGGTAGATGTGTCGGACGGCGCGCTGTCTGTCGCCAAACGCAACGCAATGCAGCTTGGTGTGCAGGATCGGGTGACGCTTCGCTCGGGCAGCTGGTTTGCCCCGGTCAATACCACAACGCAGTTTGACTTGATCGTTTCAAACCCGCCCTACATCACTCAGGATGAAATGTCTGAACTGTCGCCCGAGGTGCGCGAATGGGAGCCGCATTTGGCTTTGACGCCGGGCGGTGATGGGCTGGACGCTTACCGGATTATTACCCAAGTTGCGCCTGAGCATCTTGCGACAGGGGGGCGACTGTTGCTTGAAATCGGACATCTGCAGGGTGAAGCCGTTATGGAACTTTGCCGCAGGGCCGGATTTTCGTCAGTGGCTGTGCATCAGGATTTAGCAGGCAAGGATCGTGTCGTGGAGGCCTCTGAGTTTCTGGGGCGCTGATCTTCAGCCTGTGTCCTAAACCCCGATAATTGTCGCGAAATACCGCCAAATCTGGCAAATATTCCACATAAGGCTTGTGTTTTCTTGGGTCACATGGTTAGCAGGAGTATCAGCGCCGCAGTCCACATGGACCGCCGCTGGGAACAAGCCCTAAAAATCGGATCATCCGGCTGCCAAGCGGCCAGTGACCGAGACAACAGCGCGGCGATTGCCGCAAGACTGTGCTGAGACCGGATACTTTATATGAGATCGTCGAAATCACGTTCGCGCAACAAGTCGAACCGCAACCGGAACAACCCGGGGAACATCATCAACCGTGTGTATGACAGCTCGGGCCCGGAAGGTAAGGTGCGCGGAACGCCGCAGCAAATTATCGACAAATACAACCAGCTGACGCGCGATGCGTTCCTGTCGAACGACCGTGTGGCAGGTGAAAACTTCCAGCAACACGCCGAGCACTATACGCGTCTGCTGGGTGAAGCGCAGCGTGAAATCGAGGCCCGCCGTCAGCAAGCTGACCAGCAGAACCGCGAACGTCAGCAGCGCGAGAAAGATGCCCGCGCTGAGCGTACTGAAGCGCAGGCTAATGCCAAATCGGAACAGTCGGTACCTGGCGAGGGCGATCAGCCCGATTTGGCGCAAACGCCGCAGCCCGATATTGCTGATGACGCTGACAACGGTCTGGTCGAAACCCCTGAAAGCAAGCCGCGTCGTCAGCCGTCTCGCGCTCGTAAGCCGCGCAAGCCCGCCCGTAAGGAAGAAGCTCAGCCGTCAGAGGCTGCACAGGCGCACGAGACAAATGATCCTTCCGGCGAAGCTGCCGAGTAATTCGCCATCGAACTGGCAAGAAAAAACCCCGGCTAGGCCGGGGTTTTTTGTTTCTATCAGAACTATTTAATCTGTTCCGCGATAAGGCTCGACATATTGCAGTGCCATGTCCCAAGGGAAGAAAATCCAAGTGTCCTGACTGACTTCGGTGATGAAGGTATCCACCTGCGGGCGCCCCTTGGGCTTGGCGTAAACCGTCGCGAAATGTGCTTTGGGATACATCTCGCGGACCAGCTCCAGCGTTTTACCGCTGTCGACCAAGTCGTCGACAATCAGGATGCCTTCTCCATCGCCCATCAGCTCGGCATCCGGTGATTTCAGCACCTGTGCGTCCCGCTGCTGATCGGCTTTTCCGCCGCCTGCGTGATAGGATTTGACGCTGATGGTATCCACGGTACGGATGTCCAGTTCACGGCTGACGATCATGGCTGGGGCCATGCCGCCACGGGTGATCGCAACAACGGCACGCCAAGCACCATCATCCGGACCCTGACCGTCCAGACGCCATGCCAGCGCACGGCTGTCGCGGTGGATCTGATCCCAGCTGATGTGAAAACCTTTTTCGTGCGGCAGACGATGATCGCTCATGCTGTGCGCTCCTTATTTGCGGCCGGTGGTCACGTCGATGTCGGGGGCATCGACGGCCTTCATGCCGACCACGTGATAGCCCGCATCGACATGGTGAGTTTCGCCGGTCACACCCGCGCCCAGATCCGACAACAGGTACAGGGCCGAGTTGCCCACGTCGTTGATCGACACGTTGCGGCGCAGGGGCGAATTCAACTCGTTCCATTTCAGGATATAGCGGAAATCTCCGATGCCCGAGGCGGCCAGCGTTTTGATCGGGCCAGCGGAGATCGAGTTGACGCGGATGCCGTCTTTGCCCAGATCTTCGGCCAGATAGCGCACCGAAGCTTCCAGTGCGGCTTTGGCTACGCCCATGACATTGTAGTGCGGCATCACCTGCTCGGCACCGTAATAGGTCAGGGTCAGCATCGAGCCACCATCGGCCATCAGATCGGCCGCTCGGCGCGCGACAGCGGTGAAGCTGTAAACCGAGATGTCCATGGTCATGCGGAAGTTTTCTGGGCTGGTGTCGACATAGCGACCACGAAGCTCGTTTTTGTCCGAGAAACCAATGGCATGGACGATGAAGTCCAACTTGCCCCATTTCTTCTCTAGCTCGGCGAACAGTGCGTCAATCGACGCCTGATCTGCCACATCGCATTCCAGTACAATGTCCGACCCAAGCTGGTCAGCCAGCGGTCCAACGCGCTTCTTCAGTGCTTCGCCCTGATAGGAAAAGGCAAGCTCGGCGCCGGCGTCGGCACAAGCCTTCGCAATTCCCCATGCAATGGATTTATCATTCGCGAGCCCCATGATCAGGCCACGCTTTCCCTTCATCAATTCGGTCGACATAATTATTCCTCGTCCCGCGATACTGCGTTAAGACCGTTTAGGCGATTGACGGTACGTCTTCAAGTCCGGCATGGCGCTATGTGCTTGTGAAATGTCGGGATTTGGCCAACCTATGACAGGCGGCTATGCGATTGTGGGCCGAGTGAAAAGGAATGCAAATGTCTGAACGTGACGGAATTTTTGCGGGGGATGACCCGTTTGCCATTGCACGTAACTGGTTGGCCGACGCCGAAAAAAGCGAACTGAATGATCCGAATGCGATTGCGCTTTCGACCGTTGATGCCGATGGTCTGCCAAATGCGCGGATGGTGCTTCTGAAAGACATCGAAGACGACGCGTTCGTTTTCTACACGAATTATGGCTCGGTGAAGGCGCAGGAAATCGAACAGGCCGGGAAGGCTGCATTCGTCATGCACTGGAAAAGTCTCAGGCGCCAAATTCGCGTGCGTGGAACCGTAACCCGCGAAGAAGGAGTGCAGGCCGACAATTACTTTGCGTCACGATCGCTGAAAAGCAAACTTGGTGCCTGGGCCTCTCGTCAAAGCCAACCGTTGTCGTCGCGGGCCAGCTTGATGGCCAAAGTTGCAAAGGTAACGGCTCAGCATGGGCCTACCCCGCAGCGTCCAGAATTCTGGGGTGGATATCGCATCCAGCCAAGTGAAATCGAGTTCTGGGCAGATGGTGCATTCCGGCTGCATGACCGCTTCCGGTGGAGGCGCTCTGCGCTGGGTCAGGACTGGAAGGTCGAGCGCCTGAATCCCTGAAAATATTGCTGCTTGTTGTCTCTACCTATCCAAAAATACAGGGCCGGAGGGCTTGCGTCGGCTGCGCAAACGCCTCAATAGTAAAGATGGGGATGAAATGTGCTAGAGGTTGATATGTCGCAGATGGGTGACGCCCGAGCGCCAGAGGTGGTGCAAGGGCAGGTCAAATGGTTCGATCCGAATAAGGGGTTCGGGTTTGTTGTTGCGAATGAAGGTGGAGCAGATATTCTGTTACATGCCAATGTTTTACGCAATTTTGGCCAAAGCTCTGTCGCCGACGGATCTAGCATTGAAATCACCGTTCAGGCCACGGATCGTGGCTATCAAGCGATCAGCGTATTGTCGATTGCGCCCCCAGAAGGGGAAAGCATCCATCAGTTGGAAGAGATCGTCGAGGGGCTGGTTGATCCCGATAGCATCGGAGATATGGAACCCGCCCGCGTAAAGTGGTTCGACAAGGCCAAGGGTTTTGGGTTCGCTAATGCGTTTGGCAGTTCCGAAGACATTTTCGTGCACATCGAAGTTCTGCGACGTTCCGGTCTGGCCGATCTGCAGCCAGGAGAGGCGATCAGCATTCGTGCGGCCGATGGCAAGCGTGGCAAGATGGCCGTTTCTGTTCATGCGTGGGATGCGGCTGTCGACGACGGCTCCGCAGTGTGAACTTGCCTTTGCGCGCGGGGGTAATTGTCTGTTGCGCAGGTTTTTCCGCGGTCCTGAGTGCTGGATGGGCAGTGGCTTCGGACTGTCAGGTTGATCGCATATCTATTCGCGGTGATTGGGGGCAAGCGGCCTTCACGGTTGAGGTGGCGGACGACCCAAGAGAGCGTGCTCAGGGCTTGATGTTTCGCGAAACGATGCCCACCACCCACGGAATGCTCTTTCTGTTCGAGAAACCTCAGCAGGTTAGCTTCTGGATGAAGAACACCCTCATCCCGCTCGATATAGTTTTCATTCGACCTGATGGAATCGTGTCCCGGATACACGAGAACGCAATCCCCCATGACACCACGCTGATTGACGGGGGGTGGGGCGTCAGTGCTGTGCTGGAAGTAAACGGGGGAATGACTGGGCGACTTGGAATCGCCGAAGGCAGCGCGTTGAAGCATCCCGCCTTTGATCAGGCATTGGCCGCTTGGCCGTGTGATGCAGCGGTTTCAGAATAATCGCCCAACATTTCATTTTGTGAGGAATTCTCTCTTTTCATTGCCGAAACACATCGGTAAGGAAGAGGCGTTCGGGGCGTAGCGCAGTCTGGTAGCGCACCTGTTTTGGGTACAGGGGGTCGCAAGTTCGAATCTTGCCGTCCCGACCACTCTTCTACAAAAGAGTTCGTCGTTTTAGATCTCCGTATGGCGGAGGATGCCACTATATATGGTGGCCTCGCGACCATTGGATCCCCGCATCACCCCCACAGACCGTCAGTCAAGGTGCCCGCAAGTGAGTCGGAATTCTGCGGAGGTGGTCGTCCAACACACGTAGATTCGAGGCAGGTTTTGCGAAATAGAATAATGCTGTATCGCAGCATTAAGGCGTGCCCGTTTCTTACGCTATGACTTGTGGTGAATCCTGTCACTTCAAGCAACATATGGTGTTTGGTGTGTAAGCGGGCCAATTTGCTAGTAAAATAAGGATACACGCAAAGGTAGTATTAACCGAGAATCAATCAGGTGCCATTTCGGTGGGCGAAAGACCACCTGCGTCAACAGAAAAGAGTTGGGGATATCTTTGAATTTGTCGTTGACGGTATAGGGCGGTCTACGCCAGATTGTGGGGGCTAGTCGAAAGGGCCACAATATATAGTGGCTCGCGGTTGGTAGGGTGAAACAGGGGACCATGCTTCGATTTTGAAGTCTCAAGGGTGCGACGCTTTGAAAGTGTGCGGCGCTCGGCGGTATTCCTGTGTCCTATCCGCAGCCACTTCGACTAGCACGAATTTGATGGAAAAGGGCAGATCCTTTGCGCTGACGGGCCGCAGGGGACGACTAAAGGGACTGGACAGGGCACAATGAAGATTGAACGCAAATTCACAAAATCGGGGCAGGGCGCGTATTCAGAGTTGGATTTTACCACCACGGCGTCAGAAATTCGCAACCCAGATGGCACCATCGTTTTCAAACTGGACAACTGCGAAGTGCCGACCAGCTGGAGTCAAGTTGCGTCCGATGTGATTGCGCAGAAATACTTCCGTAAGGCGGGTGTCCCTGCTGTCTTGAAGAAGGTGAAGGAAAAAGGCGTTCCCGAGTTCCTGTGGCGCTCGGTCCCCGATGAAAAGGCTATGGCGGACCTGCCCGAAGACGAGCGCTTCGGTGGCGAGACCTCGGCCAAGCAGGTGTTTGACCGTCTGGCAGGCGCGTGGGCCTATTGGGGTTGGAAAGGTGGCTACTTCACCACCGAAGAAGACGCGCGTTCCTATTTCGACGAAATGCGCCACATGCTGGCCAGCCAGCGCGCCGCGCCCAACAGCCCTCAGTGGTTTAACACTGGTCTGCACTGGGCCTATGGCATCGATGGCCCGGCGCAGGGCCACTATTATGTCGACCACAAGACCCGCAAGCTGACCCGCTCGAAGTCGTCCTATGAGCATCCGCAGCCGCATGCCTGCTTCATTCAGTCGATTGGTGACGATCTGGTGGGCGATGGCGGCATCATGGACCTGTGGGTCCGCGAGGCACGTCTGTTCAAATACGGTTCCGGCACCGGCACCAACTTTTCGTCCCTGCGGGCAGCGGACGAACCGCTGTCGGGCGGCGGCAAATCCTCGGGCCTGATGGGCTTCCTGAAAATCGGTGACCGGGCTGCTGGCGCGATCAAGTCGGGCGGTACCACCCGCCGCGCGGCCAAGATGGTGATCGTCGATGCCGACCACCCGGATATCGAAGAATACATCAACTGGAAGGTCAAGGAAGAGCAGAAGGTGGCCAGCTTGGTTGCCGGTTCGAAGATGCATGAACAGCATCTGAACCACATCTTCGCCGCCATCCGCGCTTGGGACGGCAAGGAAGAAGATGCCTATGATCCGAAGGTCAACGAGACGCTGAAAGATGCTGTCCGTGCGGCGAAAAAGGTCGCGATCCCCGAGGCTTACGTCAAGCGCGTGCTGGACTATGCCAAACAGGGCTTCGGCTCGATCGAGTTCCCGACCTATGACACCGACTGGGATAGTGAAGCCTATGCCACGGTTTCCGGCCAGAACTCGAACAACTCGGTTCGCGTCACCGACAGCTTCCTGAAAGCTGTGGAAGCCGATGCAGATTGGGAATTGATCCGCCGCACCGATGGCTCGGTCGCCAAGACAATCAAAGCACGTGACCTGTGGGAGCAGATCGGCCACGCCGCATGGTCCTGCGCAGATCCCGGCATCCAGTACCATGACACGGTTAACGCCTGGCACACCTGCCCGGAAGACGGCGCAATCCGCGGCTCGAACCCGTGTTCGGAATACATGTTCCTGGATGACACCGCATGTAACCTGGCGTCGATGAACCTGCTGACTTTCCTGAAGGATGGTCAATTCCAGGCCGAAGACTACATGCACGCGACACGCCTGTGGACCATTACGCTGGAGATTTCGGTGATGATGGCGCAGTTCCCGTCGAAAGAGATCGCGGAATTGTCCTATGTTTTCCGTACCTTGGGTCTGGGATATGCCAACATTGGTGGCCTTCTGATGAACATGGGCTATGGCTATGACAGCGACGAAGGCCGTGCGCTCTGTGGTGCGCTGACCGCGATCATGACCGGTGTTGCCTATGCAACCTCGGCCGAGATCGCGAGCGAGCTGGGCGCCTTTGAAGGCTACGAACGCAACAAAGAGCACATGTTGCGCGTCATCCAGAACCACCGCAACGCGGCCTATGGCGCCAGCGAAGGCTATCAGGATCTGGCCGTAAAGCCGGTTCCGCTGGATCTTAAAAACTGCCCCGATGCCAAGTTGGTCGATCTGGCGATGGGTGCGTGGGACGAAGCCTATGCGCTGGGTGAGAAGCATGGTTATCGCAACGCACAAGTGTCCGTAATCGCGCCGACTGGCACCATCGGTCTGGTAATGGATTGCGATACGACAGGGATCGAGCCGGACTTTGCACTGGTAAAGTTCAAGAAGCTGGCCGGCGGCGGTTACTTCAAGATCATCAACCGCTCGGTGCCTGCCGCCCTTGAAAAGCTGGGCTATGACAGCGCACAGATCGAAGAGATCATCGCCTATGCGGTCGGTCACGGCACCATGGGCAACGCACCTGCGATCAACCACACCACCCTGATCGGCCATGGCTTTGGTCAAAATGAGATCGAGAAGATCGAGGCAGCCCTGCCGTCGGCCTTCGATATCCGTTTCGTGTTCAACCAGTGGACCCTTGGCGAAGAGTTCTGCACCAATGTGCTGGGCATCCCGGCTGAAAAGCTGAACGATCCCGAGTTCAACCTGCTGCGTCACCTTGGCTTTACCCGTCAGGACATCGAAGCCGCGAATGATCATGTGCTGGGCACGATGACGTTGGAAGGCGCGCCGTTCCTGAAGGAAGAGCATTACAACGTCTTCGATTGCGCCAACCCGTGCGGCAAAAAAGGCAAGCGTTTCCTGAGTGTTGACAGCCACATCCACATGATGGCCGCGGCGCAGTCGTTTATTTCGGGCGCGATCTCGAAAACGATCAATATGCCGAATGACGCGACGATCGAGGACTGTCAGAAGGCTTATGAACTCAGCTGGTCGCTGGGTGTGAAGGCCAATGCACTCTATCGTGACGGTTCGAAACTCAGCCAGCCTTTGGCAGCCGCTTTGGTCGAAGATGATGAAGAGGCGGAAGAAATTTTGGCCTCGGGCTCGGCCCACGAGAAAGCCGTGACAATGGCCGAGAAAATCATCGAAAAAGTGGTGATCAAGGAAGTGGCTCGAGGACGCGAAAAGCTGCCCGAGCGCCGTAAGGGCTATACACAGAAAGCCATCGTCGGCGGCCACAAGGTCTATCTGCGCACCGGCGAATATGAGGACGGCAATCTGGGCGAGATCTTCATCGACATGCACAAGGAAGGCGCTGGCTTCCGTGCAATGATGAACAACTTCGCCATCGCTGTCTCGGTAGGTCTGCAATACGGCGTGCCGCTGGAAGAGTTCGTGGACGCCTTCACCTTCACCAAGTTCGAACCGGCGGGCATGGTGCAGGGCAACGACTCGATCAAGAATGCGACGTCGATCCTTGACTACATCTTCCGCGAGCTGGCCGTGTCCTATCTGGACCGCACCGATCTGGCGCATGTGAAACCGCAAGGGGCCACGTTCGACGATCTGGGCCGTGGCGAGGAAGAGGGCGTATCCAACGTCCAAGAGCCGTCCGAGACGGCTGCCACCAAGTCCCTGGAAGTGCTGAAACAAATCAGCTCGACCGGCTATCTGCGTAAGCGTCTTCCGCAAGAACTGGTGGTGCTGCAGGGCGGAGCCGAAGCGGGCGGGACGGTTCTGACCGGAACTGATCCTGTGGCGACTTTGAACACATTGGTGCCGGAAACAGCGGGTGGCGACACCGCTGTGGTCGAGATGTCGGTGACCGAGACCTCGGTTTCGACCGGGACTGTGAACACCATTGATGCACGCACTAAGGCAAAGATGCAGGGCTATGAAGGCGATCCCTGTGGCGAGTGCGGAAACTACACGCTGGTGCGCAACGGCACCTGCATGAAGTGTAACACCTGCGGCTCGACCACGGGCTGTAGCTAACGGTTTCGTCCGGGCCGCATGTCCCAAGCGGCGGCCCGGGCAAGGTTAGGGTGGGTGCGGGGGATGCCCGCCATCCTAACATGGGGCAGGTGCGCTTGCCCCCGACACAGATAGGGCCGCAGGCAAACAATCTGAGCGGTACCAATGATGAGCTCTATCAGTGAAACTGGGGTGCCCGATGGGCACCCCGCTTTTCTTTGTGGGTGCTTAATGTCACGCGCAGACTTATGGACAACAAAAAACGCCCGGTCGCATCTGCAACCGGGCGATTGTATGTTCTGAGCTCTGGTTTATACGCCGCGGGGCAGGGCTGCGACACCCGTTCGGGCCACTTCGCAAAGACCCAGCGGGCGCATCAGTTCGGCAAAGGCGTCGATCTTCTCGGTTGTGCCGGTGATCTCGAACACGAAGCTGTCCAGCGTGCTGTCCACGACGTTGGCGCGGAAGATGTCCGCCAGACGCAGCGCTTCGACGCGCTTGTCACCTGCGCCTTCGACTTTCAGCAGCGCCAGTTCACGCTCGACCGCTGGGCCTTCGACCGTCAGGTCATGCACTTCATGCACAGGAACGATGCGGCCCAGCTGCGCCTTGATCTGTTCGATCACGGCGGGCGTGCCGGTGGTCACGATGGTGATGCGCGACAGGTGGCCTTCGTGATCAACCTCGGCCACGGTCAGGCTTTCGATGTTATAGCCACGGCCCGAGAACAGACCGATCACACGCGCCAGAACACCCGCTTCGTTGTCCACCACACAGGCCAGCGTGTGGCGCTCGATGATGTCCGAGTTCGGGTCGCGTAGGTCATAGGCCGACTTGCGCGAAGAGCCTTTTTTGATTTTTAATGCAGACATTTAGAGGCCCTCCTTAAACCAGTGTTGCGCCAGCGGCACCGATGACGCCCTGCGTCTCGGCCTCGCCCATCAGCATGTCGTTATGCGGTGCGCCCGACGGGATCATCGGGAAGCAGTTGGCGTGTTTCTCGACCAGAACGTCCAGAATGAACGGGCCGTCATAGTCCAGCATTTCCTGAATGGCGTCATCCAACTCGGCTGGGTCAGATACCTGACGGCCTTTACAGCCGAAAGCCTCGGCCAGCTTCACGAAGTCCGGCAGGCTTTCCGACCAGCTGTGCGAATAGCGCTCGCCGTGCAGTAGCTCTTGCCACTGGCGCACCATGCCCAGACGTTCGTTGTTCAGGATGAACTGCTTGATCGGCGCGCGGAACTGAACTGCCGTGCCCATTTCCTGCATGTTCATCAGCCACGAGGCGTCACCCGCGACGTTGATCACGCAGGCATCGGGATGCGCGATCTGCGCGCCCAGCGAGGCCGGCAGGCCATAGCCCATCGTGCCCAGACCACCCGAGGTCAGCCAGCGGTTCGGGTCCTCAAATCCAAGGAACTGCGCGGCCCACATCTGGTGCTGGCCCACTTCGGTGGCCACATAGCGGTCCTTGTCCTTGGTCAGCGCTTCAAGACGTTCCAGAGCGAATTGCGGTTGGATGACGTTGTCGGTGTTGCGATAAGACAGGCAGCGACGCTCTTTCCATTCAGCGATCTGATCCGTCCATTTGCCCAGCCCGTCCTTGTTGGTCTTGCGTCCGCGCGCTTTCCAGACCTTCAATAGGTCTTCCAGCACGTGGCCCACATCGCCAACAATCGGCAGGTCCACATGGACCACTTTGTTGATCGAGCTGGGATCGATGTCGATATGCGCCTTTTTCGAGTTCGGGCTGAACGCGTCAAGGCGGCCAGTGATCCGGTCATCAAACCGTGCGCCAACGCAGATCATCAAGTCACAGTCATGCATGGCCATGTTGGCTTCATACAGGCCGTGCATCCCCAGCATACCCAACCACTGTTCGCCCGAGGCAGGGTAGGCGCCCAGCCCCATCAGGGTCGAGGTGATCGGGAAGCCGGTCGCGTCGACCAGTTCACGCAGAAGCTGGCTGGCCGCAGGGCCCGAATTGATTACGCCACCACCAGTATAGAAGATCGGGCGCTCGGCCGTCTCCATCAGTTCGGCCAGTTCGGTGATCGCCTCGATGTCACCACGCATTTGCGGCTGATAGTGACCCGTCTCCGTTTTTGCGGGCGGGGTGTAGCTGCCTGTGGCGAACTGCACGTCTTTCGGAATGTCGATCAGCGTCGGACCCGGACGGCCTGAGGTCGCCACGTGGAAGGCCTGGTGGATGGTCTCCGACAGCTTGTCGGTTTCTTTGACCAGCCAGTTATGCTTGGTGCAGGGGCGGGTGATGCCCACGGTGTCTGCTTCCTGGAAGCCATCGGTGCCGATCATAAAGGTCGGGACCTGGCCGGTCAGAACAACCAGCGGGATCGAGTCCAGTAGCGCATCGGTCAGGCCGGTCACGGCGTTTGTAGCACCGGGGCCCGAGGTCACCAGAACAACGCCCGGCTTGCCGGTCGCGCGGGCATAGCCTTCGGCGGCGTGAACCGCACCCTGTTCGTGACGCACAAGGATGTGACGAATGTCATTCTGCTGAAAGATCTCGTCATAAATGGGTAGGACGGCGCCCCCCGGATATCCGAATACTGTGTCCACACCCTGATCCTTCAGGGCTTGAACTACCATTTTCGCTCCGGTCATCTGACGTGTCATCTTCTTCTCCGTTCCACGTGCGCTTCTCACAAAAAAGCCCCCGATCATCTCGGGGGCGCATGGGGTTCCAATATGGTTCCGTTACCGGCCCATGCGCCAATTTCCAACAAGTACTAGGACGCTGCGCATTGCAGTATTTCCCGTGCTCTTGCCCAAGGGGATCCTTGAAGGCTTCTTCAACATGTGCGCGGGACATTATGAGGGGTGGACGGGGGCGTCAACAGCGAAAGCGCGTAGAAAATGTCGCGGAGGTGAATTTTTTGTAATTTTCGGTCTTCTCGAGGTGGGGTGGGCGCAATTTTTGGAAATTCAGGCTGTGTGTGCACGGGATTTTGCCGTTTTTGCCGCGGGAAACCGTGCAGTTGCAGCAAATCACCAAGCTTTGGCACCCAATCAGGCGTCGCGATGCACCTTGCTGGCGGTGTCCGGCAGGGTAATGCTGGCGACCTGTTCTGCGATGGGATCAGTGGACAGGGGGTGCAACTCGGCCGAGTAATCCTCGTCCGTGATCAGCGGGGTCCAATGGTTGTCGCGATAGATCTCGATGGACGAGAATGTGGCCTTGTAGTCCATCTTCGGGCTTCCCGGCACCCAATAGCCCAGATAGACGTAAGGCAAGCCCGCCTCGTGTGCGATGTCAATATGATCAAGGATCATATAGGTGCCGAGGGATTTGCGGTGCCAGTCGGGGTCGTAGAAGGAATAGACCATCGACAACCCGTCTTCGAGCACGTCGGTCAAACAGACTGCACGCAGGGGACCGGTGGCGTCATCGCCCGGACGCTGATCCGGGCCACGCTCGGCATATTCAATCACGCGACTTTTAATCGGGGTTTCCTCGATCATCGCGGCAAACTCGAACACGTCCATATCCGCCATGCCGCCCTCGGCGTGGCGCGTGTCCAGATAGCGGCGGAACAGCTCGTATTGGTCTTCGCTGGCCCAGGGCGCACGGGCGCGGCGTTCAAGCATCGCGTTGCGCTTGGCGGTGCGGCGTTGGCTTTTGCTGGGTTTGAAATCAGCAACCCGGATCCGGGCAGACAAACAGGCCGAGCACTCGGCGCAGGACGGACGATAGAGTACGTTTTGCGACCGACGAAACCCCTGCTTGGACAGGGTGTCGTTCAGTGTCTCCGCATGCTCACCCTGAAGCGCCGTGAACAACTTGCGCTCCATGCGCCCATCCAAATAGGGGCATTCCTGTGGAGCAGTCACATAGAACTGAGGGGCAAGCGGAAGTGTGTGGCGCATGGTCTCTCGTAATCATGTCAAATCGGAACGAGCCTAACGCGACCATGCGGTTTCGGGCAAGCCCCCGTTATCCGTCAGGGTAAACGGGGGCTTTGTTTGCTTAACGACGCTCGGCGGCGCGGTTGATGGCGGCGGTGCCCAGCACCATGTCGCCAAGACCTTGACCGCGCGCGGTGGTGAACATCATCACGATCGAGATCATCTGCAAAACAGCGGTCGACATCGACAGGTAATAGCCCAGCGTGTGAAGGGCCGCTGTCTGGCGGTCAAAGCGCTGTCCGTCATGGCGGCGCAGCTCGATCGCGGTCAGGCGCATCCCGAGGGTCGCGGATTTGTTGGTGAGGGCGGTGGTGCGGTAGATAAAGCCAACCGCCAAATAAACCAGGCCCCACAGGAAAAAACCGATGCCGAAGGTCAACAACCCGATGACAAAGCAGATGGCGACGATCAGCGCCACGTCGATGAACCACGCCAGCAGGCGCTTTAGCGTCACGTCCTGATAGAACTCGGGCTGAGTGTCCGGGTCCGGCAAGCCCCAAAGGCCTGCGCCGTTGGCATTGCCGCGAGGATCATAAGAATGGGTCATTTCGGTAGATGCGTCTTTCTTGGGTCATGCAGAACCCGGCCCTTGAGAAGGGCCGGGGGGTAAGGCGAACTCTTGCCTATTTTACTTCTTTTTACGCTTGGGTTCATCCAGGATTTCGACGTCATCCGTCGCATCTTCGATGTCCTCGTCCATATCGTGCTCGTCGATATGCGAATTGCGAGCAGCCTCGGCGCGTTCGTCCATGAACTGGTCGAACTCCGACTTGTCCTTCGCGGCACGCAGACGCTCAAGGAAGGCTTCAAAGGCTTCCTGTTCGCTCATCAGGCGGCGCAGCGTGTCGGCCTTATAGGCGTCAAACGCGGTGTTGCCCGAGCTTGCGAAACCGTGGCGGTGCGACATGTGACGGTCCTGCCAAGTCTGGCTGTCATGGTGACGGCGGTGCGAACAGGATTTTGAAAACATGCGCTTGCTCCAGATCATATATGCAAGAAGGGCCAAGCCGACGGGCCAGAAGAGGATGAAGCTGACGACCATGGCGGCGATCCAAGCGCCTTTGCCACGTGCGTCCAGCCACGCCTCGGCGCGAGAGAACCAGCCACGGGGGGTGGTTTCGTAGTGGGTCGTGTGGGCGGCGGTGTTCATTAGGGTCTCCATCGTGCTGACTATGTATTGAATGTGAATGTCTTTCACATGACTAAGATGTGGGGTGTTTGTGGTCGGGTTCAAGGAGAAATGTGAAAGTATTTTACATTATTTGAATATCATATTGATAATAAGCAAAAAAAGCCGCCTAATCTGGCGGCTTTTCTACGTGGTTGAAGCTGAATTAACTGCGCGAACCGAACCACATCCGACTGAACAACCCATCCTTCAGTTTGAATTGGTGATAGGCCCAACCCGCGATGTGGGCCAAAATGGTTAGCGCCAGAAGCTTCGAAATGACGCCATGGGCCGCGCGTGGGGCAAGATCATCAAAGCTTTCTGGCAAGGGCGCGCCGGATCCGAAGAATACGATATCGGGCAAGCCAGCGCCCATTGAAATGCCGATGCCACTTGCAACCATCAGGAAGATGAGGATGTAGAGCACCCAATGCGCGGCTCCGCCGGCAAAGTTCAGGAAGCTATTGCCGGTATCGGCTTTCGGCGGGTTTGTGCTGCGCAGGCGTGTGATCAGGCGTGCAATCATCAGAATGCCGACAATAATCCCGATCGACATATGGCCACGCAGGCTGAACATTTTGTCGGGGTGATCGTTCGGCAAGGCCGCAAGGACATTAGAGCCCATGACCAAGGCGACAATGATCATCAGGGCAAC
>CALJDH010000297.1 GCA_938023895.1 uncultured Aliiroseovarius sp. | reverse complement strand
CGGCCTTGTTACAGGCTGCATCTACTGAACCCGCATCGTAGTTGGTACCACCACCGCCCCGCAGGATCAGGTGGCAATCGGGGTTGCCGCTGGTTGCCGCAATTGCCGCACGGCCGTTCTTGGCCAAGGCCATGAAATGATGCGGATGGGCTGACGAGCGCACCGCATCAATGGCGATCTGCACATTGCCACGGGTGCCGTTCTTGAACCCCACAGGGCAGCTCAGCCCCGAGGCCATCTCGCGGTGGATCTGGCTCTCGGTCGTGCGCGCGCCAATGGCGGCCCAGGCCATCAGGTCCGACAGATATTGCGGCACGGCGGTATCGAGGAACTCGGTCCCCACTGGCAGGCCCATCTGGTTGATATCGAGGAGGAGCTTGCGCGCCATCTCCAGCCCGTCATTGATGCGGAAGGAACCATCCAGGCCGGGATCATTTACCAACCCCTTCCAGCCGCTGATGGTGCGGGGTTTTTCGAAATAGACCCGCATCACCACTTCCAGCTCACCTGCCAGCTCATCTCTCAACGGCTTCAAGCGTTCAGCGTATTCCAATGCCGCCTTGCTGTCATGGATCGAGCAGGGCCCGACCACGACCACCAGCCGGTCATCTGCGCCGCGCAGCACCTTTTGAATATCGGCGCGGCTATCCAGCACGGTTTTGCTGGCCAGATCATTGCTGGGCAGTTTTGCCGCCAGTTCGTCTGGCGAGATCAATTCCTGCATATCGGTGATGCGGAGGTTTTCGATTTGGGTGGTCATGGTTCTCAGGTTCCTTGCGGGAGGCCCCGGAGCGTGGCGGCGGATACAAAAAACCGCCATCTGCTGAGGGCGGTTGGTGTGGTATCTGCTTTTGCGCGCTTATGTCATCTGCACGCCAAGACCCCTCCGTCCGCCTGTCGGCCCGGATAAAAATAAAACCAGATTGCAGCATAGGTTTGGGTCATGTCGGCGACGCTAGCGGAGATTCGACGAGGTGTCATCAGGAAATTTGGCGCGAACCTCGTCGAATGCCAGAATCCGCTTTGTGCCCAGGGCGACCGCCTCACTGCGTTCGAGTTACGTGACCGCAGTGCCCTTCTTCGAAATCCCAAGCTTTCTGTGTTTCACCTTCATTCAGGCACGCGAAAACCCTATGTACGTCGGCTTCTTTTGGCACATTCACAGAGTACATGATGTAGCCAAAGTCACCTTGCTCGTAGGTGCAGCCTTCGGCTTCCAAGGGCGTCCAAAAGTGTTCGAACTGCGCCTTGGTCGTATTTTTCTCAACTATGATACGGTACGTTGACCCACCCGATGGAAATACTGTTCTAACGAACATATTTACACCGTCTCGCTGCGTAACTTCGACGATGTCCTCGTAGGATATGCCGCGTGCGAAGAAAGGTGAATTTTTGACTTTGTATAGACCGTTGTCGAGCCGTGTCGCCCACATGCTTTCAATAGAATGACCGTGCCATGAGCCGGGCTCCAGCTCTATGTATACCTTATCCAAATGGTTATACTCCAATCCAAAAATAAAGCAGTGCGCGTCGCGGACAACTAGATGAACAGCAATTTCTGGAGGGCTGTTTCGTACCGCATAGCAAACCTCTGAAGACAGTCAAAATCAAGAGTCTCACAAATTGCCAAAGCCTAGCTTTGGCCGCGCCCGAACCGCCCCCACGGGGCGGGCGCTTCGCTTTCCACCCCTCGGTTCGGAGGCGGTGGTTTTGTGAAGCGACGTGAACTCCGCAATAGAGCGAGGCGTTGGAAATGCTCATCGTTTTATGGCCTCGAAAAGAAAAACCCCCGCTCCAATGGAACGGGGGCCATGCCATCTGACGATGTCAGATGGTCTTATTCTGCGTCGTCTGCTTCGAGTTCTGCAGCAACGCGGGCCTTGTCGGCGGCGCCTTTGGCAGCAACGTCACGGTCGACGAATTCGATGATCGCCATAGGCGCCATGTCGCCATAGCGGAAGCCCGCTTTCAGGATGCGAACATAGCCGCCCTGACGGTCTTTGTAGCGGGGGCCAAGCACGTCAAACAGTTTGGAGACATACTGGTCCTCTTTGAGGCGCGCGTTGGCCTGACGACGGGCGTGCAGGTCGCCGCGTTTTGCCAGGGTGATCATCTTTTCGATGATGGGGCGCAATTCTTTTGCCTTGGGCAGAGTTGTTTTGATCTGCTCGTGCTCGATCAGCGAGCCTGCCATGTTTGCAAACAGGGCCTTACGGTGCTCATGAGTACGGTTCAGGCGGCGGTAACCACGTGCGTGACGCATTGTTGAATTCCTTCTTTCGCGTTTTTGCTTTGTCTGTCAGCCGATGCGTGTCAGCCGATCTCCTTGGGGCAGGTGCCCGGATCTTCCCCGCGCTCGCGGGCATTGTTTAAGGGCAGACCGGGGCCTGCCCTCAAATTCGGAGTGGTCAGAGGTTCTTAGAAGGTGTCTTCGAACTTCTTGGCCAGATCTTCGATGTTGTCCGGTGGCCAGTCCTCGACGTCCATGCCGAGGTGCAGACCCATGCCGGAAAGTACTTCTTTGATCTCGTTCAGCGACTTGCGGCCAAAGTTTGGCGTGCGCAGCATCTCTGCTTCGGTCTTCTGGATCAGATCGCCGATGTAAACGATGTTGTCGTTCTTGAGGCAGTTTGCAGACCGGACAGAGAGTTCCAGCTCGTCCACTTTCTTCAAGAGAAGCGGGTTGAACTCGAGACCATCGTCTTCGTCCTGACGGCCAGCAGCTTCCGGCTCGTCGAAGTTTACGAAGATCGACAGCTGGTCTTGCAGGATGCGGGCAGCGAAAGCCACAGCATCTTCCGGGGTAACCGATCCATCGGTTTCCAGCTTCAGGGTCAGCTTGTCATAGTCCAGAACCTGACCTTCACGGGTCGGCTGAACGTCATACGACACTTTCTTGACCGGCGAATAGATCGCGTCCACCGGGATCAGGCCAATCGGCGCATCTTCCGGCTTGTTCTTGTCAGCTGCAACATAGCCTTTGCCAGTGTTGACGGTCAGCTCCATGAACAGGTCCGCGCCGTCATCCAGGTGACAGATCACGTGATCTTTGTTCAGGATCTCGATGCCAGCCGATTCCGAAATCGCACCAGCGGTCACAACCATCGGGCCTTTGGCCGAAATCGACAGGCGCTTGGGGCCTTCGACTTCCATGTTGATCGCAACACCTTTGAGGTTCAGAACGATGTCGGTGACGTCTTCACGTACACCCGCAACCGAGCTGAACTCGTGCAGAACGTTGTCGATCTGAACCGACGTGATAGCGGCACCTTGCAGCGAGCTCATCAGCACGCGGCGCAGGGCGTTGCCCAGGGTCAGACCAAAGCCACGCTCCAGCGGTTCAGCAACTACGGTTGCCTGACGTGCAGGGTCATTACCCGGCTTTACGTCCAGCTGTGTCGGCTTGATCAATTCTGCCCAGTTCTTGTGGATCATGCGTCCCTCCATACTTGTCCTGTCCCCATGTCCAAAGGGCAGGACGCCCGAGGTTAAAATGACGGAAACCGGGCCACGCATTCACACGCGGCCCGGCGGTAAAAAAGTGCTTATACGCGGCGGCGCTTCGGCGGGCGGCAGCCGTTGTGTGCGATCGGGGTTACATCACGGATCGAGGTGATGTTGAAACCGATAGCGGCCAGCGCACGCAGAGCCGATTCACGACCCGAACCGGGGCCCTGAACTTCAACTTCCAGCGTCTTAACACCGTGTTCCTGGGCTTTCTTGCCAGCATCTTCCGCAGCCATCTGAGCAGCATACGGGGTCGACTTACGCGAGCCTTTGAAACCCATGGTGCCAGCCGACGACCATGAGATGGCGTTGCCTTGCACGTCCGAGATCAGGATCTTGGTGTTGTTGAACGACGAGTTAACGTGAGCAACACCGGATGCGATGTTCTTACGCTCTTTACGCTTCATGCGGGTCTTATCACGAGCCATTGGTCAAACCCTCCCTTATTTCTTCTTACCAGCAATGGCCTTTGCAGGGCCTTTGCGAGTACGTGCGTTGGTCGAGGTACGCTGACCACGAACGGGGAGGTTACGACGGTGGCGCAGACCACGGTAGCAGCCCAGATCCATCAGACGTTTGATGTTCATCTGAACTTCACGGCGCAGGTCACCTTCAACGGTGTAGGTTGCGTCGATGTGCTCGCGAATTGCCAGAACTTCAGCGTCCGACAGTTCGTTCACGCGACGGGTTACATCGATGTTCACAGCTTCGCAGATAGCAGCAGCCGAAGTATGGCCGATACCGGTAATATAAGTCAGGGCGATCGGGACCCGTTTATGGGTCGGGATGTTTACGCCAGCAATACGTGCCACGTAGTCTTTCCTTTTCGTTGCGGTTCCGTAGCTCCGGAACCTTTTTTCACAACGTAAGCCCGCCGGATCATTCCAAGCGGGCCGCGCTGAATTCTCTGGTCTGGTGCGACATGGGGAGCGACCCCGCAGACACACCGATTCCCGTAAGGGATGGGGTGAGTTACTCGGGATTGAGCTTCTCGTCAACCCATCATGGCACCAAGCCTTTTGCACACCCCGGCCCGGCCCAAAAAAACCAAAGCGCCGCGATCAGTCCGCGGCGCTTGGCAATTCATCTTTGGCGTCTGGATCAGACGCCTAGTACCTCGGCGATTTCGCCCTGCACTTCGTCAATGGTGCCCAGACCGTTGACCGATTTCAGGTCACCTTTGGCCCAGTAATAGCCAATCAGCGGCGAGGTCTTTTTGTAGTATTCCATCAGACGGATCTTCAGGCTTTCCTCGTTGTCGTCTGCACGCACAGGCTGACCTGCTTTGCGGGCTTCTTCGGCGCGGCCAACGATACGGCCAACCAGCACCTCGTCATCCACGCGCATTTCGACAACAGCATCCAGCGTCTGATTGTGCTTCTCAAGTAGCGCACCCAAGGCGTCGGCTTGAGGAAGCGTGCGGGGGAAGCCGTCAAAGATGAAGCCGCCTCCGGTATCGCCTTCCAGCTTTTCCTCGATCAGGCCGATGACGATCTCGTCGGTGACCAGCTCGCCTGCGTCCATAATGGCGGCGACTTTCTTGCCCATCTCGGTGCCCGAGGCTTTGGCTTCCCGCAGCATGTCACCGGTCGACAGCTGGATCATGCCACGTTCTTCCACCAGTTTGGCGGCTTGGGTTCCTTTGCCGGCGCCCGGCGGTCCAAGAAGAATAATGTTCATCGACGTGCAGGCCCCTTCTTGCCACGTTTCTTGCCGCGCAGCTGCGACTTTTCAATCAGGCCCTCATACTGGTGGGCCAGAAGATGCGACTGCACTTGCTGGATGGTGTCCATGGTGACGGACACAACAATCAGAACCGAGGTGCCGCCGAAATAGAACGGGATAGCCAGCTGGCTGCGCAGGATTTCCGGCATCAAGCAGACGGCGGCCAGATAGATCGAGCCAAGCGTCAGCAGGCGGGTAACAACATAGTCCAGATACTCGGCGGTTTTCTTGCCGGGACGAATGCCGGGCACGAAGCCGTTCTGGTTTTTCAGGTTGTCCGCGACTTCATCCGTCTTGAACGCAACTTCCTTCGTGTAAAAGAAGGTGAAGAACATGATCATCGCTGTGAAGAACAGCAGGTAAAGCGGCTGACCGGGTCCGAAATAGGCCAGAATGGTCGACATAATCGGACCGGACTGACCCGACGAGAAGGTCGAGATCGTCGTCGGCAGTAGCAGCAGCGCCGAGGCGAAGATTGCCGGGATAACGCCTGCCGGGTTCACTTTGATCGGCAGGTGCGACGAGCCACCGTCATACATCTTCATGCCAACCTGACGGCGCGGGTACTGGATGTGCACCTTGCGCAGCGCGCGTTCCATGAACACGACGAAGGCAATCACGGCGACCATCATCACAATCACACCGATGATCACGGCGGGGCTGATAGCACCCGAACGGCCCGAGGCCAGGAATTGTGCCAGAGCGGCGGGGATTTCGGCGACGATGCCGACGAAGATGATCAGCGAGATACCATTGCCGATGCCGCGCGCAGTGATCTGCTCACCCAGCCACATCAGGAACATGGTGCCGCCAACCAGCGTGATCACACAAGCTGCGATGAAGAACGAACCGGGATTGGTGACCAGATCACCAGCTTGCAGCGAGTTCGCCAGTGCGAAGGCCTGACCCGTGGCCAGCAGAACAGTGCCATAGCGGGTGTACTGGTTGATCTTCTTACGGCCTTGCTCGCCCTCTTTCTTCAGCTGCTTCAGCGGCTCCCACATGGAAGACAGAAGCTGCACGATGATCGAGGCCGAGATATACGGCATGATGCCAAGGGCAAAGACACCCATCCGGCTGAGCGCGCCACCGGTGAACATGCCCAGCACGCCGGCGATGCCGGATTGTGCCTGGTCCATGAACTCACGCAGGGCGTTCGCATCGATCCCAGGAACGGGAATATACGTGCCAAGACGATAGATGATCAGAAGCCCGATCGTGAAGAAGATGCGCTGGCGAAGCTCAGTCGCCTTGCCGAAGGCGCTCCAGCTCATGTTCGACGCCATTTGTTCTGCTGCAGATGCCATAAGGCCCCCTTGGATCAAGTAAAGCGCCGCCGGACCGTTCCCGGCTCCGGCGGCGCTTGAAAACGTGATTAGACATGTAAGACGCTGGGGCGCGCCTCACAAGGTCTTATTCAGCCGCAGCCGGAGCAGCGACGGTCAATTTACCGCCAGCTTTCTCAACAGCTTCGATGGCCGACTTCGACGCACCGGTTACGGTGATGTTCGCCTTGGCGGTCAGTTCGCCTTTGGCCAGAACACGAACACCGTCCAGCTTGCGGCGCACCAGACCCGAAGCCACCAGGGTGTCTTCGTTGATGTCTTTGGCGTCGATTTTCTTTTCGTCGATGAACTTCTGGATCAGGCCCAGGTTGATCACAGCGAACTTCTTGCGGTTCGGCTTGTTGAAGCCACGCTTGGGAAGACGCTGGTAGAGGGGCATTTGGCCGCCTTCGTAGCCATTGATGGCTACACCCGAACGCGACTTTTGACCTTTGATACCACGGCCACCGGTTTTACCAGTGCCCGAACCAGGACCACGACCAACACGTTTGCGGGGTTTTGTTGCGCCAGGATTGTCGCGCAGTTCATGCAATTTCATATCGCTTCTCCTTTGCCGGAACTGACCCCAGAAGCGATACGGGGCCAAACACGGCTTTTCTTGGTTTTGATTCTGTGACGCAAGGCCACCGGGGGCGTATAGACGAGCCTTCCCAGCGACGCAAGCCTTCGCAGGAAACGCAATGCTGGAATTGTGAGTGCTTGCGCGCTTCTCCTGAACTAGCAGAGCAGAACTTCAGGTGCGTTCTGCACTCAACTTGGCCTCTCTGGCCGCCTTGTACTCGGCACGTATCGCCTCTTCCGAATAGAAGTCCTGAAGCAACGCGTAGTCCTCGGCATAGTATTTCAGGATATGTTCGAATGCCTCTTCGGACAGCTCCCCAAGGCCGATATCCGGACCTCCGATCTGTTCGTGAGGCATGTCCAATTCACGACCAGCCAACTGCGAGACATCCGTGGCGATCTGAGCAATCTCTTCAATCGGGTAAACTCGGTCGACAGCCGTCAAATCGCCATTCAAGAACCATGATTGCGACAGCACGTGGTGTTCAAGTGCCAAGCTCTGATCCGCAAAAAACTTCAGCTGCAGGGCAAACTCATTAATGTCCGGCTGGCGGGGAATGATGTTTGTGTCGACCAAAGGGGCCAGATCGCCATGGTGCAATACACGATTACGAAAACACGACACGAACCGTTTCACAGGATCGCGGACGACCGTAAACTTGAAATGGTCCTTAAGATGCTCGATCGAGTCTTCGTGCATCGCACCCTTGAAATATCCATGTATCCCCTTCGGGCGCGAGGCATCCGGTCGTTCCACAGAAAACAGCAGGTGTCCAACCGAAGTGCATCCGCATTTCGGGATGTTGAAATACGCAATCTTGGGGGCGTCGACCGTCATTGTCGGCCAGCACTTCATATTCAGACGACGGAACACATATGCTGGCAAGACCTTTCGGCCTTCCTCCGGTTCCGTTGCATCATAGTAAGCCTGATATAACGTCCGCGCCGAACTGCTGTTTCCTTTAGCCCATTCTTCGTTCGCACGGACAAGCAGCGGTGAATGCCCCTTCTTAGCGGGCAGATTAGGCACAGCGAACGGCCGAGTGGTTTTGGGTCTATAGCTGTGCGGTTGCGACAGCGCGTCAGCAACCTGAGCTTCATCGATTCCGGCGCCGACAAATGACAGCATGTTCCAGAATGCGTCAGTCTGATTGACCACATCCTCATAGGATACATGTATCGCATGATCCGAATGGTTGTCGGCATAGTCGATCAAGAAGCGACCGTAGGCCTGTAGATTTGAAACAACTTCGGCTTGGTCTTGATGTGCCCACCACCCGCTGTTCGACGTCGCGCTTGGGTCACGTGTCAGCATGACAAGTTTGCAGGGCTTCAAAGTTTCCAACAAGAAATCCAGATAATCCTGCAAGCTATTTGGGTCTTTAAGGAAGGCCTGCAGATAACGGATCTCTTTGAACCCGACGACGGTTGCATCCGCTGGCGCATGATCCGTCAGAAACGAACGCATGCGCTTGCGCATCTGCCTGTAGAACTTTAACGCGTTCAGATTTTCATACCCAAACCAAGGAGAAGTTTCAGGCGGGTCAAACGAACCAAACCTTTGATGCTTTTTGATTTTGCGCACCGCCAACAATTCTTGATACTGATGATACAGCAAGTTGGCGTTCTCACCATGAATGTACCAACCCGGCGCTCGGTTCAGAATCCCTTGCAGAAGTGTAGATCCACTGCGCCCATGGGTTACGATCAAGACGAAAGACTTGTCTTTGCGGGGCCGCTTGTACTTTCGGCCGATTTTTCTGAACAGTTTTCGCACTGGCTGCACTCCTCCCCAACGCGGTTCGACCGTCTCATCTGTGACGTCACCTCAGATCTATATCCACAGCCCCTGAAGGTTCCCAAGTGAGGTGGCACGCCCCAGTATGCTTAAGCAATGCGCCGGTCGATGACATCCCCAAAATGGTCGTGACGCAACGGACGGGACATCCGGATCCGTGCTGACCACGCATCGAGCGCGACTCGCATCGACTTTCCTCAGCCCCACGCCGGGATTTACGCCTTCTTGCCCGCCATCAAACCGACTGCGATGCCGCCCAGCACAAGAACCGAGGCCGTCACCTCACGCACTCCGACGGTTTCGCCTAGCAGGATCACCCCCGCCCCCATCGCGATGACTGGAACCGAGAGCTGGACGAGCGCGCCAGTGCTGGCGCCAAGTTGCGGAAGCACACGATACCAAAGCGCGTAGCCGAGGCCGGATGTGATGGCGCCGGAGGTGACGGCCAGAAGGATGCCGGGAGTGGACAGCGCTTCGTCCAATATGAACGGCAGCGTTACGATCAGTACGATGGGCGTGGCATAGATGAAATTCCACCCGGTCGCCTGAAGCGGTTCTACGGCCCGGCGACCAATCAGAGAGTAGACGCCCCACCCTATCGCCGCGGCGGTCATCAGGATCAAGGGGAGCGCGGGGAGCTGAACGGTCTCAGACGGCCAAACAAGATAGGCCAGCCCGAGCATCGATACCGCCATGCCGCCCCACCGAAGCGCCGGAATCCGATCCCCCGCCCGGACCGCGCCCGCGAACATCGTGACCTGCACGATGGCGAAGAGCACCAACGCGCCCAGCCCCGCATCCAGCGCCACATAGGCAAACGAGAAGCCCAGAAGATAGGTGGCCAACGCTCCCGCCGAGATCCAATCCGGCGCGGGGCGTTTGGAAGCGATCTTCCTCCCCAACACCATCAACACCCACAACATCACCGCGCCCGAGATCACTCGGATTGCGGCAAATCCAGAGGGACCAATGGCGCCATCAGCGAGTCCAGCCCGGTTAAGCAGAGAGTTGGCCGCGAAAGCGGTCATGGTGAGGAGGGTGAGGAGAATGAGGCGCATATTTGGTCCAGAATTGATTAAAGCCCTGTTAACGCGTTTTGCATTCAAGCGCATCTCACGTCTTTATCGATAGACTGTCGGCTGACCTTTCTTAAGTCACTTCCCAGCAGCACTTTGCCAAAGAGCGAATTCTTCTAGACCCTTCGACCTGGAACGAACGGTTATCTCTTTACCGGCTCAGAGCATGACGCGGAGTTCGAAAGACCCATTTCACCCCTAGTAGGCTATTCAGGAACCAAGCGCGGTTGCAAGCCTGGGTTGATAGCCAAGGCTGATGCAGATAGCGTGCATAAAAAGTCATTCTAGTTCATTAATCTTTGGATGGGCGTGTGATGAAGCGGTGATCAAATCTGACGCCACTTTCGATGCAATAGAAGGTATTAGTGTATTGGAGCGAATGATTTGAACCACTCAGTATTTGGAATTTCACAGTCTCGGAGACCATTACAGAAATTATGTCTACGACGCCCGGTCGGTAGCTTGGTTTTCTCGATTGGTTGGCTTTTGGCTATTGCGGTTCCTTCCTATTCGAACTCAGACCGCGTTCAAAGCATAGAGACGTGTGGAGCGTATGTTCAGCTTTTGAACGGGCAACCTATTACCGAGCCCGCGGATGAATGCCATGACATAGCATCTGGACTGGTGTCTCTCACCAAGCAGGGAGTATCGGATCAGGATTTCCCGAGTGCATATTTGGAGTTGTTGGACGGATCTCCAACGTTAAGCAAACTTGTTTCGGTACTGCAATCAGTAGATGCCAGTAATATAGAGACACGATTCAGTACCAGTGCCGATGCCTTAGTTTCAATTGTGTATGCAATGGCTAATTCAGGCGACAAAGATCGCGCGACCTATTACGCGAATGTTCTGACTGATATTCAAAGGCAGGCTATTTTGGAGCTTTGCGCTCAACCGAACGGCCCATGCATTGATGGTCCTGAAAACTGGAATCTTTCCCTTCGCCTAGATGACGGGCAAACTCAGAGCATTGAGATCAAACCAACAGACCTACTATTTTGCACCGTTCGGTATGATGCGTACCAGTTGCCGCTCAGTGAATTTCTCGAGAGCAATGCGGTTCAGCGTTGTTTGACTAAATAAGCAGGCTGCAATTTACGAACTAAATATAAGGATTTAGATGGATGGGAAGTTACTCCTTTGGCAGCGGCTTGCGTACAACGCCCAAGTTGAGACTGTTGAGTTGCCCCAAGGAATTGCTTGGGGCGAAACGGGCGCTTACCTTCTATGGGTGAATTAGGTATCCCCCCCCAAACGCAAAACGCCGCCGGCATTTCTGCTCGGCGGCGTTTTGTTTGTTTTTATCATCGTTCTGAGAGGATACTGATTGCTCTTTATTAGGTTTGGCGGTGACCTACTCTCCCACACCTTAAGATGCAGTACCATTGGCGCAACCGTGCTTAACGGCCGAGTTCGGGAAGGGATCGGGTGTTTCACTGGTGCTGTGACCACCAAACCGAATAAAG